>JBFWYS010000194.1:0-6859 GCA_050186175.1 Pseudobdellovibrionaceae bacterium | reverse complement strand
CTCTTTGTATTGTCAGCTTCAACTGTCGTGGTCGCCGCAGTAGCTGTAACCGCCAAGGCCAAAATTCCTGTGGCCATAAGTGTTTTTTTCATCTTAGCTCCTTTTCGTTAATCGTTGACTCTTGTCTCCGACTCAAACGCTTGTTCACGCACTTGCTCCATTTTATCTTCTTCAATCAACGACAGCCATTCAGCCTTATAAATCTCAGAGAGATCAAGAAGTGCATCGGCACCAAGGGCTTTGCCGACCTTCGGAAAGAACTCTTCTTCCTCTTCCTCGATATGATGCTCAAGAAGTTCTCTCAAGATAGTAAATGATGCCGTCCAAATATCAGAGGCATAATCCCCCTTTTCAAGTTCTCCCATCAGTTGATCGACCAAAGCGTGCTCCTTAAAGCCCTCTAAAGAAAAATGCTTTAACTCCTTTAATTTCTCACCTTCACCCGAAGTGTTCTCAAAAATTGAGTAGAGGGCGATCTCTTCTGCCTTTGCATGTGCAGAAACTAATTTCTTCAGTTCGAAAAAAGACTTTCTACAAAACTCAACATCTCGTTCCTCTTCCTTTTTATCTTCACATTTTTGTTTGATTTTTTTGTAGATACTTTCAAATTCGCGATGATGTTTTTCTAGTTCTGCAACCAACATGTTTTTCATTTTTGCTCCTTGCAAGAAAATACCTAAACGGCCCGAAAGTAAATGAAGCAAGGGATAAGCCAGAGGCCTACGAGGATTTATGGATCTTCACGTAAATTCAAGGTGATAAATTTCCCCGCAGAAAAGAATAATACCCCAAAAAAACAACTAACGTCGTGTCGAGAAACACGCAAATTTTGCATCCTTGGAAACGGAAAACAAAAACTCGCGCAAGCTCAGATTGCCACACTCGCGAAATTTTTTTGCGTAGACAGGATGAATATATCGCCAGTGCCAAGGTTCATAGATGTAGCCTGTTTTCGGATTCGGCTCGTCGAACCGAACCTCTAGCGAAGAGGGGTAACTCAGAATAAAGCCATATTTATGGGCATTTTTTTGAAGCCATAAAAATCCAGGTGTGTTCTGCATCTCGTACTCGAGTTTGTATCCTATTCCAGGAATATCTGTGACTAAATCGACTGCCGTTCCGAGTTGATGTTCGCTTTGCCCTGGCATCGCAGACCGTGTGTTCACAGACAATATAGCTTGCTCTAAGCTCATCATTTTCAATTCCATATCGCTTTTAACTTTGCGACTAAAAACAGAACACTGAACTTGATAGTCACGATAAGAAGAGTGCGCGAACAAGGAAATTCCTTCGCGAGATGCGGTTGTGAGCATTTGCTCTAACGCCTTAACTGCGTCCGCTCTCATATATAAAAACTCGTTTCGTTGCTGCAAGGACTGCCGATATTCCGGAGTCACGATCTCTAAGGGAATGGGTTGCAAATCAATGGGTCTAAAATAAAAAGGCAATCTTTCCGTCTCAGGACGACCCACAATACTCAATTCGTTGATAACATTTCTTTTTGCAATATTTTGAGAAAGTGGCCTCCCGTTTATTTCACAGACACTTGCTTGTTGAGCCAAAAGCCCAAAGGAGAATAGAAAATTCATCTGAAAGAGAAAAAACGCCAGCAAACGCATGCCTGAGGCCATTCACGAAAAGTGCCAATTTTTAGCTCCCAAAGTGAATAAACTTCGCTCTCAATCTTCTGATTCATACTATATTCGTGATGATTGAGCAAAAAGGACAAACACAGGAGCCTTTGTCGAAAAACTCGACAATTTTAACCCTCTTTCTTCTTTTTGTGGGTCTAGGTATCAGCTCGATTTTAACATTGGGTTTTAATCCATGGTATTTTTCTCCGTTTAACGTACATCCATCCGTGAGAATCGAGGGTCTACCCTCGAGCTCCCGGGAAAATGAACGTCACGTTCATTTTCTCTTTAAGACTCTGAAATGACGGCCCTACTTCCTCTCCTAAAGGGGACTTCTGATTTTGAAAAAATCAGAAGTTAACAAGCGGACACAGTTCCTAATTACCTCCACAAACTTCGTTCCGCGCGTTAGTGAAACCAGAGTTTTCCACACTTCACCCACTAAAATTAGAAAGATTCCAATTTTAAGGTGACCGTTTTCATAATGACGGGATCGTCCTCATGACAGGATATCTTTCGTCGTGTCTTAACCAAACAGCATTGTACAAGGGGCTTAGGATATCCGACGACTCCTTCGGGCATGTGAACAGACTTCTCTTTCATGCCTCGTAGACCACCTCCAGTCACCAAGTCGTTTCCTTCAAAAAATATTTTCGCACCCCTGGGTTATTTATAATTTCGACTTCTATTGATCTCGCGCTGAATTTTCCTAGGTCCAAAATACTTTCGTGCATACATTAAATTATGTGTGCGACATAGCAGTCGAAGATTGGAAATATCATTTGATCCACCGAGCGCCAAGGGTATGACGTGATCTCGCTCGAGCCCAAAACAACTTGAACATCGAGTTTTGGTGACCGGATTCACGTACTCGCAGTGCGAGTTCGCTCGCGTCCATAAGCTGCAATCTGTTCTAACGGAGTAATATGTCTTTCTCTTGATGCTCTGTTTAACCGAATCAGTTGTGCGCTGTGAAACAGCACCCACTTTTAGCTTAGACTCACTCTTTGATACCGAAGCACCGACCTCAGATTTTCTAGCACGATGCTCGGATGTCAATTTTCTTGAGGAAGAAGCGCAAACCTCAGAAGCCGGTTCATTCTGTAAACCTATCATTTTTTCCGGTAAAGATGTGTCTGTTTTAGAAGCCTGACTGCCCTGTCGTTGCTTTCTAGTCGGATCAACTTTCTCTAACGCAATATCAAGAGCACGTTCAATCACCTCAACTGAATCCATCTTTGGATTTGCAGCCGCAATATAATTTTTAAATCTCTCTAGTTTTTCCATCACGCGATCTGGAAAAGTAAGCCCCACACGAGTTTCATCTTTTGAAATCCGTCGCTCATATGCCTCTATCGTCTTTGATGACTCTGGAAGTAAAGTCATCAGTTCCACTTCGGCCTGAGCAATCGTTTTTGAGCTTATTTTCTCTATAATTTCAGCTTTTACAGAATCTTCAACTTTTTTACCGGTTACTTTTTCCTCACGAGTAATCTGTCTTTGAGCCAGGGCAAGAGTACTCAGGTTAACTTCGCCAGCCTTTAATTTTTCCTCCACCACGGGAACAGCCTTTATAAGTCTTAAAGCTTGAAGTCTTTGATTGGCTGCAGTTTCAGATTGGTGAAAATGTATAATGAGCATTTTAAACATATCGGGATATCCACGATCGGCATAGAGTTTTCGGGACTCGATTTCTTTTAAGTGGAGTAAAATAATATGTGTCGTTTGGCGTTCTGATTCAAAAAAATTTTCTAGACTAGAGAGCAGCTGAGCGTCTGAGAATTTTTTGATTGTTTGCATTTCCATAGAATCCTCCTCTGAATTTCGAGGACTATACACCAGGTTTTAGAATTGAATTTTTGGAGGTTTTTAGAATGACAAAGAAGTTCTACCATGCCAATGACACCGCTGCAAACGCATGAGAATCCGCCACATTGGGTTTTCGTTTGCAAAACGCGAAGCTTCGCAAAGAAAAATCAAAAGTGGCGCGGTCGCACAAATAAAAACTCGCAAACGCTGTCAATAATTATTTCGGAATTGTCTACAAAAAAAACCAAAGACAAATCTCGCAAAGAATGTCCCAAGGAGACCTTGGACAAAATCTCTCTGAATCCATCAATCGATCCGCGAATTTTTAGTTCCACCTGCTCTCCCAACAACTGAAAGATTATGCCTGTCTTCTCTTTCAATTATTTTGCACGAGTAAGTATTCTTCTCTGTAAAATTCAAGTTTGTTCTTTTAAAAAATAGGCATCGTTAAAATATCTAGGAGCCCGCCATCCCACCAAACTCATATCTGGGTTCCCATTTCACACTAACAATTCGGTCAGGTTCCAAGATTCCAGATTCAGATTCAGATTCCAGATTCCAGATTCAGATTCAGATTCCAGATTCAGATTCCAGATTCAGATTCCAGATTCAGATTCCAGATTCAGATTCAGATTCCAGATTCAGATTCCAGATTCAGATTCAGATTCCAGATTCAGATTCCAGATTCAGATTCAGATTCAGATTCAGATTCAGATTCAGATTCCAGATTCAGATTCCAGATTCAGATTCCAGATTCAGATTCCAGATTCCAGGGTCCCGTGAAGGTTGACCCCTATTTTTTTAGTTGCTAGCCTTTCCACAAATCTAAGGTGATTATATGAAACTTTTTGGTGCTTTCCTTTCTATTGTTTTTTTCTCGTTAAGTCTTTTTGCAGGCCCCACAAAACCGAAGGCCGACCGAGCTCCAAGCTCTGACCCTTTTGCTCAAGGATGTTTTGACAATGTTTCGCTTGAGGAAGGCGGAACCTTCTGCGTAAATGAGGTTTACGGTGATGCCAAACCTCAATGTCAAACAGCCATTATCCCGTTAAATATGGCTGTGGCTCAATTGCTCCTTGACCATTCAAAGAAAAAAACAAGTTTTTGCATCCAGGGATTCAGAACGGTAAAAACTCCTGGCGGTTGGAATCCAGGTGCGCCTATACAGGCGATTAACGTGACTCCTAAAGATTGAGTCGCCCGCTTTTTCCCATCGCAAAAAAGCCTTACTCGGGGTATTTTAATCAAATCGAAATGCCTCGAGCATGCGAACCTTAAAGCCGTGGTTCGTATTCCATTTCCGCCGTACCACCTCTAAGTGCGCAGATGCTTCGAATCGCATCTCGAAAGCGAATAAATTTAAAATGAAATCCCAAGTTCTGAATTTTTTCTGAAGAGGCCCTTTGACTTGAAAGTGCAAGAGTCGACATCTCTCCAAGAACAGATTTCAGTGCAATTTTCGGGACAGGTAAAAATGCCGGTCGGCGCAGAGCCTTCGCGAGTTCGCGTGTAAATCCCCGGTTTGTAATTGGCTCGGGAGAAACAGCATTAATCGCGCCTTCGACATTCTCATTCTCAACGGCAAAAACGTATAGGTTCGCAATATCTTCCAAATGAATCCAACTCATCCATTGATGGCCCGATCCGAGATACCCTCCCAACCCTTTTGAAAATATTGGAATCACTTTACCCAAGAATCCGCCTTGTGGGGATAACACTAAGCCTGTACGAACTCTTACAACTCTGATTCCTAGTCTATTTGCGACTTCCGCCTCAAGCTCCCAATTGATACAGACATCCGCCAGGAAATCTGAGCCTATGACACTCTCTTCTTCCAAAAGCTGATGCCCCTGATCGCCATAAATTCCAACGGCCGATGCACTCACGAAAACTCGCGGCAATGTTTTGCCTAATTCTTTGCGACTCTTAAAAGCTTCAACTATTTTTCG
This sequence comes from Pseudobdellovibrionaceae bacterium, assembly GCA_050186175.1. Taxonomy (GTDB): domain Bacteria; phylum Bdellovibrionota; class Bdellovibrionia; order Bdellovibrionales; family Bdellovibrionaceae; genus JBFWYS01. Next base: position 1,467 of record JBFWYS010000194.1, on the reverse strand, counting down.
CGTACTGATGATTCTAGAGTTAAAAATCTTAGTCTTTTTGGACTCCGTCCAAAAACCTGCAATCGGTTCACCCGAAAGATGAATGACGGCCTCGACACCCTCAAGTGCTGCAATTGGAAACGTTTCCGAGTCACTCTCCCACGCAAAAACCTCGGCCTCAAATGGAAGGGCTGTTTTTGCCTGAGCTGGATTCTTCCGAACCATGGCCACAACATGATGGCCGTTGGCCACGAGCGATCGCCCGATCTGGGTTCCTACTAGCCCCGTGGCTCCCGTCACTAAAACTTTCATCTTCTTCATGAGGTCGACTCCTTGGGCTCGTAAAACGACACTCCAATTGATTTAAAATGGTCCTATTTAGCACCAAAAACAATCTTATAATTGCATAGATTTTGTCTCAAAATCGCCTATTAAAAACGCTCACAATGAGAATGAGAAAGAATTTGCTCAAGCTGGACCTTAATCTGGCCGAGAAGTTAGACACCTGAGTGATTCGAAGCTCAGGGTAATTGCCGAGGAAAGCAGAGAAAACCAGCTTTCCCGAAATCTGAGAAAGGAACGTGAGAATGGCTGTACCACCCGAAATTTAGGGTAGCTCTCGAGAGCTGAAAGAAGATGACTAAGTGACACACTCGGGAGGTTTTATGAAAAAGAAAATTAAAATTGTGAGACACGAATATATTTGGAATAAGGAGATTCGTGAACTGATTTTAGAGTGCGAGACAGGTCCTCCAAAATAAATGACAGACAAGACCTGCTAAAGCACAGAAGTAAAAAAACCATAGCCTAGAGCTATGGTTTTTGTTTTTAAAAACTGTGAATTTTTACAAACAGCTTTATTTGCAAAGATTAATAACTGAAGCGTTGTCCTAGGGCCTACTTGAAGATATCGATATCAACCGTTACTTCGCTGCCAATACCCCTGTGAAGACGGGCAGTTGTCACGCTTTCGCGAAAATACACTCGAACCTTACAAAAACGGGGAACCTTCAGCTCATGAGAATTAATACGAGCCTCAAAAGAAAGAGCCGAAGAAGAAAACTGTGACCAATCGCTGAAATAAGAAGAGTCGACCTCGATCGAACCTCCCACAGGGCTTAACACCGAATCAGCTCGCCCTTCAGTCTGGTTGCCTTCATTTCGCAGATCGCACTTGAGCTCTGTTTTATGAACCAATCGAGAGATCCCAATATAAGAGGCTCCTGCCAATTCCTGTGCTGAGAGCATCGCATTCATCTCGTAGACACCTACGGTTTGGTCTTTGCCATTACCATTATTTTTAGGAGAAGGACCTAAATAACAAAAATCTACAAAGTAGCGGGCTCCATAGAGCTCCGATTCAAATTTAAACTCAAGGCCCGTTATTTTCTGAGTCCACGGCTGGGTCGAAGGAAAGAGTTCAACGTAGTTAGTACTTCCGTTCATAACCCCTTTAGAGGCGCCCCGAACCCGAAGAGGCGACTCTTC
>JBFWYS010000193.1:0-6932 GCA_050186175.1 Pseudobdellovibrionaceae bacterium | reverse complement strand
ATACGAATTCTTTTTATCTTCGATTCTTATTCTTAGGAACAGGCTTTCTTGGAACCATTTTCTTCGGAGGTAACTTTTTAGCCGGAGCTGCTTTCGGATACGAGGTGCCTGTAGGGCGAATTCGCTCTTCGCTATATCCAGGCATTGCTTCGGATCCGCCGTCGCGAGGACGAGTGATTACGATCTCAACACGTCTGTTTTTCATACGGCCTTGGTAGTTTCCGTTGTCCGCAATCGGTTTGTCTTCACCATAACCATACGCTTCTACAGTTCTTGGATTCATGGCTCGAGCCTGTGTCAGATATATTTCAACACTCTTTGCCCGTCTTTCGCTGAGATCTTGATTGTAAAGACGTGATCCTACTGAATCGGTGTGACCTTCGATGACTAATTTTGAATATGCAGGCGGTCTCATTACGTAAGCCGAAAGCTTGTTCAAGATGAGCTTTGCTTTTGGAACAAGAGTATCTTTATTGAAGTCAAAAAGAATATCACCTAACAAGAAGGTCTCTTCACCAGCAACTGGTGTTTTTGCAAAGATCGCATCGACAGACTGATCGCTGAGTTCTTGAGGTTCGTCATCCATGATTCCACCGGCATATGGATCTCCTGCACTAACAGCAACTTCTGCATCTGCGGTATTGTTATCGATCTTAGTCACCTGAGCCGGCTCCGGTTCTGCAAAAAGAGGCCCGATTGTGTAATTGAGTCCGAGGTAGATTCGATAGTCTGGTGAACCTGCGCCTTGGGCGAGCTCGGTACCAGCTCCAAAATGTCCCGCTAGAGAAGAACTAAAATCATGTTTTAATCCTGCGAGGAACTCTGCAGAGCTCTGTCGTCTGTTGAAGTTCGAATCTTTTGAATTTGCCGGGAAACTGGAAAAAATTTCGAAAATCATTTTTGTATCGATCGATTGAAACAAGTAACTTGCGGCTCCTGAGAGAATGTACTGATTTCTAAACGGTTCGATCGGAATATCTTCAAATTTTTTCCCGGGCGTTCTCCATCGATATCCAAAGTTTGCGCCAAGGGCCCATTTACCTGCAGTTGTATCAGCTGCGAATTCGAGGTTGTAAGTCGGTTGCGGGTTTTTTCCAGTGAAGGGATTGTTTTTGGTGGTATTAATGTTTACGGAAGCGATAAGAGCTGTTCCGCCATCTTTTGTTCCACTCAGACGAAGTTTTGTATTTGCGCGCATCTCCGTGATACCGAGATCTCCGTATTTGAGACGATCGCCATTGTTGTCCTCAATTTCCTGAGAAAGAACCTGAGGAAAACTAACTCCGGCATCCCATCCTCTTGCTAAACCGACACCTAAATTAAAATCTCCTCCCAAAAGAGAATCGTTAAACTTAGTTTTTTGGGTCGTTCCATCGCCCTCAAAATAAGGAAGTGAATTGACACCGTGGTTAAGAAATAAGCCGAAGTTAACGATTCCTGGATCTAAAGTTTCTGAAGAGTGCACTGTGACAAAGTCCAAGCCGCTAGTAATCGGATTGAAGTTTTGCGAGTCCGCACCAACAACGTTGGCTTCGGATCTCAGAGTTATCAAAAAAAGAATTGAAATCAGAATCTTAAGATGTCGCCCCATCAAAGTTTTTCTCATAATAACAGTGTTTAAGAAAGAGACATATTTGTCCAACGAATGCCTTCTGGTCTGGACTAAGACATAGGTGTCTCACAATGAAACGAAATTTTTGATCTTTTCCTCACAAGCCCGAGTTCAGGCCTTTCAACCTGCATACTGAACAGGTCAATAAACTCAATAAGGAGTTCGAAATGAAAAGACTGAACGTTGCCCAGATTAAGAACCTAATGACTTATGAATCTAAAAATCCATGCATCTCTCTTTATCTTCCTCTGAGTTATGGACGCCAAGTGGTTAAAAGAGTTTTGCAGAATTGCGAAAATCAGCTGCTGAGTTTTTACCCAACAAAAATCGCGGCTGAGATGATGAGCTCTGTTGAAAAGGCTGTTGAAAAAATCGCTAGCGAAAGAAAAGCGGGAACTCTTTGTGTCTTTAAGTCCATGGACATTGAAGGTTACACGATTTCTTGCGAGGACTACGCAAGCGAAACTCACGTGTCATCACAATTTTACCTAAAGCCGATGCTGGAAACGCTTCAAGGGTATCGAGATTTTCATGTCCTCGTGATCAACAATGAAAGTGCGGATCTAATAAAATGCAATTCAAACGAATATCAGGTCGTTTGGACAAGTGGTCCTCGGTTGTTTTCAAATAGGTCGCAATCCCAAGCGTTAGATTATTTATCCCGCGTCGGCGTTGAAACTTATCTGTTGGAAAACAAATTTGCGAATCAGCTTTCTGCCTTCGCAGAGATAAGTCTGAAAATTTCCTCATTCTTGAATGAAACGGAGCCTTTCTTTTTATGTGCATCAAGAAAAGCTGCAACACAGTTTCGCTTGGTTTCGAATCACAGCAATTTGATGCCGGGTTTGATTTCAGATCATCTTGTAGAAAACTATCGTGAAGTTTTTTTAGAAGGAATAAAGCTGGCTAGACCTTATTGGCAAAACCAGGACTATGATCTTCTCGCACACGTCCTGCAGCAAAAGGCATCAGAAAAACTTATTACAGACATTGAAAAAATTTTGCAGATGTTAGAAGAAAAAAAAGTTTCAACATTGTTCGTGGCTAAAGATTCACACCTTTGGGGGGAACTTAATAGAAGCGAGTCATCCGCGAGATTTTTCGAACGAAATAGTTCTGAAAAGGAATCGGTGCAAGTGCAGGATCTGTCAGGAATTTTGGCAAACAAAGTTCTTGAGATTGGAAGGCAAGTACGTCTTGTAGAGAGTAAATGGCTAGAAGGCGCAGCTGTTGCAGCGCTGAAAGAAGGCGATCTAGATTTTGTGCAAATCGTTCCCCTCAATCGCATTTGGTTCAACCCAAAAGGCAATTTGCTCGATCTAAGAAAATAACAAGACCATTGGCTGTTCACTATTTGTGTGAAGACTTTCACGAATAATGAAACTTTTTTGATGAGCCCTCTATATTTGTCCTTTACGATATTTGGATATGGAGGGAACTCATATGAAATTTCTCCGATCAATAGCGGGATGCTTAATTGTCAGTTTTATTTCTCAGGCAGTTTATGCAGAATGCGACGAGGTTCGGCTTGAGCAGAAGGTTCGAGAAACTCGATTGAAAATGGAAGAAGATTTGAAAACAATTCTTCAGGAGAACGAGAACTATGTTCCGAACTTAGCTCCATTTGCAAAACAAGTTGAAGATATGAACAAATGCCGTTTTTCGAAGAACCTCCGCGTTTACTCCTGCAGAAGCTTTATGGTTTTTGGAATCGCAGATATCGGTTCAGAAATGAACTTCGAAAAAATTTTTGATATGTCAGATGCAAGCGACTTAAAATGCCGTCCGGAGACTAAATTCGCGACGATGATTCGAAGTCGAGTCACAGGTGAGCAAATTGTAACGACCTTTGATGGTATGCATGCGCTCAACAATGAACCCGTTTGCCAATCTAAAGACGGAAAAGAAATGGGCAGAACTTTTGTATTTACAGACTCAAGAAGTTCTCAGGGGAAATCTTCGTTTTTTGTTCTTGATCTGGGCATTCCTCTTGATGACTATCTCACTTCCCAATTTTGGGGCGTCGATTATTTAGTTGGAAATAAAAAAGAAAAGGTGATTCGTGACGTAGTTGATGGAAATCTTCGCTTGCGTTTCACTAACGGAGCTGAGGTTCAAATTCACCCCGTAAAACGAATGATCGTATCAACAAATTTTTTGACGGAGGCCTCTTATGACTACAGCTGCACGACTGATCATGACGGCGGCACTGGCAAAAAAAGAAAATACTGGCCCGTTACTGCCCGTACTGAAGAAGGAAAAAAATATTTAGGAAAGCCAAGCATAGTCGAGGGATTTGTGTCATCTAAAGATCACTTTAATGTTCAAGATTTTGTCCTAAAGACTTTGGCGGATGAGATTTAGCAACAAATCCAGCAAGAACTAAGATTGTTACCAAGTACGGCAAGATCTGGATGAATTGGACTGGAATTTTCGTTCCAGCCAATTCTAAGCTTTGAAGACGAATCTGAATTGCATCGGCAAAGCCAAAAAACAAACAAACGGCCGCAGTTGGAAGTGGTTTCCATCTTCCGAAGATAAGTGCAGCCAAAGCAATAAATCCTCGGCCCGCAGTCATTTCTCTAGAGAAAGAGGAAGACAGATAAAGCGAGAGTGACGCTCCTCCCGCGCCTGCAAGGGCACCACTAGCGATCACAGCCGACCATCTCACTTTTCTTGCAGAAACTCCTGTGGCTTCCAATGCCTCCGGAATTTCACCCGCAAAACGAACCCACAAACCTGAACTGATCTTGGAGTACCACAAAGCAACGCCGAAGACCAAAACCCAAGCCAAAAAAAGAGGCTCAAAAGTAAAACGTCCTTCGACCGGAAGATTCGGAGTATTCCCCGTGAGATGGTAAAGAAGATTTCCAACAAACGGAGGGATACCGGAGGCGATAAGGTTAATCGCCATGCCTGCAACAATCTGATTCGCTTTAAATTGAATTACAAAAAGTGCATAGAGCGCTGCTAAAATGCCAGCGCAAAACATTCCGAATAAGAGCCCGATCCAAGGTGAGTGTAAATGAAGTGCTGCCACAGCACTTGAAAAGGCACCTACTAACATAAACCCCTCTAGAGCGATGTTAATGACACCCGCTCTTTCAGAAACCAATCCTCCCATCGAGGCAAAAATCAAAGGAGTAGCAACTCGAAAAGTTGCAAAGAGAAGTGCAAAATTAAATAAGTTCAGGAAGTCCACTAAGCGTCTCCCTTCTTCTTTAAAAAGAAGGTCCAAATACCTTGTGCCGAAACAAAGAGAATAACTGTCCCTTGCAAAAGAAAGCTAAAATCGCGAGTGATATTTTCCGTATCAAACTCAATTCCTGAAGCGCCTTTATGAAGAGCGCCAAATAAAAGTCCTGTAAAAATAACTCCGATTGGTGAGTTCGCAGCCATAAGAGCCACTGCAATTCCAGTGAATCCATAGTTCGCAGAGAAGCCGAATTTAAATTGTCCGGTGCTTGCGAGGATCTCACTATAAGCAATGAACCCTGCACTCAACCCACTTAAAAACATAACTAAAATTTTTATTTTTCCACTTTTAATGCCGGCCACTCGAGCCGCCACTTCATTTTGTCCAACGGCACGAATTTGATATCCAAGAACTGTTTTGTTTAAAAGGATCCACAGAACGATGGCCCAAATTAAGGCCAAAACGAAGCCGAAGCTTAGTGGTGTGTTTGGAAAATACGGCGCAAGTAAATCTCGATGCTGAAGAAAATAATTCGCTTTGATCGGAAGTGTCTCAGGATTCATCGATCCTGGATTCTGAAAAAGCTGTACAGTTACGAAGCTCGCGATCCCGGCGGCCACAAAATTTAACATAATAGTTGTGATGACCTCATGGCTTCCGCGAACGACTTTGAGCCACCCCGGAATAAATCCCCAGAGACCGGCAACCAGAAGCCCGCCGAAGAGAGCGACGTAGGGAGCAAGAGGAAAAGGCAGATCGATTGTTGCGCCGATTATGGCAGCAGTCAAAGCACCAAGAGTTAATTGTCCTTCTGCGCCGATATTGAACATTCCAACTTGTCCCGCCATTGCAACAGCAAGTCCGGTGAAAATTAAGGGGGTGGCATAGAACAAAGTCATTCCGATGTCGTAATTTGTCCCAAATGAATTCAAGAAAAGAATTTTTAAAACATTGATTGGGTTCTCGCCCGCAAACAAAGTGAGAGACATGGAAACAGCAAGAGCAAAAATCAAAGCAATGACAGGTTGTAAAATGGCTTTAAAGTTTATTCTCATCGGGAACTTCCTGCCATTGCCAATCCGATTTCATTTTCGTTAAATGATTGGCGAGAAAATTCAGCCTGAAATCTTCCTTTGTACATAACAAGAATACGATCAGAAAGAGACATGAGCTCTTCCAGCTCAGAGGAAACTAGTAAAATTCCGCAGCCTCTATTGCGTGCTTCGATCAATTGTTTGTGGATAAACTCAATCGCACCAATATCAACTCCACGTGTAGGATGAGCTACAATAAGAATTTTTGGATTTAAGCGAAGTTCACGAGCAACAACAAATTTTTGCTGATTTCCACCAGAAAGTTGACGGGCCTTTGCCTGCGGAAGTCGAGGTCGCACATCAAATTTTTCAAGCATGCCGGCGCAAATTTGATCTCTACTTTGATTTTTTTGAAAACCCCAGCTCTGAAATTCTGGCAGAAAGTGATGTCCAAGGCTTGAGTTTTCACTTAATGTCGAATCCATCAACAAGGCCTGCAACTGCCGATTCTGCGGCAAAAGACCTACGCCGCCTTTGCGAAAGTGATTGAAATCCTTAAAGACAGACCCATCAGCAAAAGCGTTCTGTTCAAGATATTCAATTTTTCCGCGCAGATGATTTTTGTGAAAACTGTAAGAGTAAAGTGATTCTAAAAGTTGTGATTGACCGTTCCCGTCGACTCCCGCAATGCCAAGAATTTCTCCAGATTTTAATTCAAAATTTAGATCCTCAAGAGAAACTTCGCGAATTTTGGCATTTAATCCAGAAACCTTTAAAAAAGATTTGGCATTTATTTGTTTTCGTTCAAAAAGATTTGCTGATGTGGCAATACGGCCAATCATAAGACTCGCGATTTCTTCGATGCTCGTTTTTGAAGTCTCTAAATTGCCGACTACTTTTCCCGAACGGAAAACAGTAATTTGATCGGTGACGGACATGACTTCTTTTAATTTATGCGAAATAAGAAGAATAGTTTTACCAGCTGACTTTAGTTTTTTAAGTTGATTCAGGAAAGCCTCTGTCTCTTGAGGAGTCAAAACCGCTGTGGGTTCATCTAAGATCAGAACTTCGCAATCCCGATAAAGAAGTT
>JBFWYS010000192.1:0-6933 GCA_050186175.1 Pseudobdellovibrionaceae bacterium | reverse complement strand
TAGTTTTTCCAGGATTTTCGTAGGTTAAATCAACGAGCGCTATTTTTAAATGTTCTTTTGCTTCTTTATAAAGCTCACGATCCGTCAAGACTCTCGCCAAGTCGACTCGAGCATCTGTGTAACGACTGTTGAGGTTCACTGCCTTTTTCAATCTTGGTTCGGCTAAATCAGGACGTTCCAGTAAAAAGTAGGTCATTCCCAAATTATGTTGAATCACGGGGCTCGAGCTCGAATATTTTTCTGCTTCTAAGAGTTCGCGGAGTGCAGTTGGATAATCCCCATTGTTCATATGGGAAACAGCAACTCGCATGTGCAAATCAGCTTTTTCCGAATTTCGATTGGCAATACTTGAGCATCCAATTGAAATCAGAAGAGAAATCATAATTGTAACAAAACAAAATGCTCTCTGCATCGCGACCTTTGTAGACCTCCAGATCAAATCTAACAGAGCCAGAAAAGTGGTACAAGCTCAATATTCCACGAAATAAGCAGGAAATTTGTGAATTTTTAAGGGCGCTTAAGGTGAGCCACAAGTTCGATATGGCTAGTTTGAGGAAACATATCCACGGCTAAAACAGATTCGACTTTGTATTTCTCGAGTCTTTCGACGTCGCGACTAAAAGAAGTTGGATCGCAGCTGATGTAAACAATATTTTGAGGACTTAAAAACTCGATTGATTTGCACACTTCGGATGCGAGTCCCGCACGAGGCGGATCTAGTACAACGAGAGAATTCTTTTCGATCTCTGCCCGTTTCAAAAACGCACCAACATCGCTTAAGAAGAAACGCATTCCCTTTTTTGCTTTCTCGCGAGCCTCCTTGATCTCGGCAAGACCTAAATCAACTCCTGAGAAAGGAATTTTTGGAAAGCGTTCAGCGAGGGGAAAAGAGAAGTTTCCTTTGCCGCAATAAAGATCAAAAATTGAAGTGGGACTCAGGTCCTCGACAATTCTCATCGTTTCAGCGATGAGCTTGAGGTTTTGCTGTTGATTCACCTGAGAAAACCCGAGCGAACGATCCTCATCTTTTAAATTTACCGTCGTTACAGCTCCATCGTCTTGCAATGCCAATTCAAATCTTTGCAACTGATTAGATTTTCTAAGTGCGACTTTTAGAATCTGAATTTGTTCGTTTATTTTTTCATCGGCGATAGGACAATGATCAATATCCACAAGATTATGAGAGTTTCTAGCGAAGTATCCTAATTTGCCATGCTGAGCCTTTAACTGAATCCGGTTTCGATAGTTAAATTCCTTCGTCGCTTCAATATCAGGAATAATAACTTCTTTGAGTTTCGAAACTTTTTGGAAATGCTCTTTGAGAAAAAGATTTTTCTGAAAAAGTTGTTCTTGATAAGTCACTTGTTGCCAGTCGCAGCCGCCGCAGACTCCGGCAACGGGACACGGAGCCTTCCTTCGCGAAGGTCCGGGCTCTAGAATTTCCACGATTTCGGACTCAGCGAAATTCTTTTTTAACGCTGTAACTTTTATTCTAAGACGATCTTTCGGTGCTGCAAAAGGAACAAAGTGAACCAGGGAATTATGGCGGGCCACGCCGGACCCACCAAAAGATAACTTTTCAATGGTGACTTCGATTTCATCACCGACTTGTAAGTTCATTAAGCGTTACAGATTTCGTTTTTTTCGAAGAACAAAGACAATTCGCGAGCAGCGCTTGTAGGGCTGTCGCTACCATGAACTGCGTTTTCGCCCATGCTGTCGCCATGTTTTGCGCGAATTGTGCCTGGAGCTGCTTTTTTGGGATCAGTCGCGCCCATGATTTCACGATTTTTTGCCACTGCATTATCACCAGACAAGCACATCAACATAACTGGGCCCGAAGTCATAAAAGATACAAGCTCACCAAAGAAAGGACGCTCTTTGTGTTCAGCGTAGAACTCTTCGCATTTAGATTTAGAAATTACAGCCAATTTGCAAGCTGCAATTTTAAGTCCATTTTTTTCGAATGTTGCAATGATATCACCCATTGCATTTTTCTTTACCGCATTTGGTTTGATGATTGAGAATGTTTGTTCGTTAGCCATTTTCTACTCCTTAGTAGTTAGTAATTTTTCTCGCTTTAGCGAATATTTAACCCACCAGAGGTGAGTTTATTTTAGTTGAGATTGAAGCGTTGTTCCCAAGTCAGCTGGGCTGCGAGCAATTTTGCAACCGGCTGCTTCGAGAGCCGCGAACTTAGCTTCAGCGGTGCCTTTGCCGCCACTAATGATCGCACCCGCATGACCCATTCTCTTGCCTTTAGGAGCCGAAGCACCCGCGATAAAAGCAGTCACCGGTTTTTTGAATTCGCGCTTAATGTACTCAGCCGCTTCTTCTTCAGCAGATCCACCGATTTCGCCGATCATAATAACCGCATCTGTGTTCGAATCTTTGTTATAAAGTTCAAGCACGTCGATGAAGTTTGTTCCGTTTACAGGATCTCCGCCGATACCAACGCAAGTTGATTGTCCAAGGCCTAATTTAGAAAGTTGATGAACAGCTTCATATGTTAATGTTCCAGAGCGCGAAAGAACTCCGATACGACCTGGTTTGTGAATGTGTCCAGGCATGATTCCAATTTTGCACTCTCCTGGAGTGATCACGCCAGGGCAGTTTGGACCGATCAAGCGAGTTTTTTTACCTTGCATGAATCGTTTTACTTTTACCATGTCTAGAACTGGAATTCCTTCGGTGATGCAGATGACAAGCTCAAGCCCCGCATCAACAGCTTCCATGATTGAGTCCGCAGCAAAAGGCGGCGGAACGAAGACCATGGAAACGTTGCAACCCGTTTTTGCCTTAGCCTCGTAAACTGTATTGAAGACTGGAATTCCGATGTGGCTGGTCCCACCTTTACCTGGAGTGACTCCTCCTACCATTTTAGTTCCGTAAGCCAAACATTGCTCAGAGTGGAAGCTTCCTTGTGATCCTGTAAGACCTTGGCAAATTACTTTTGTGTCTTTGTTAATTAGAATCGACATGATTATTTTCCTTTTGCTGCTGCAACGACTTTTTTTGCTGCGTCTGTGAGACCATCGGCCGGAATAATATTAAGTCCGCTCTCAGAAAGAATTTTCTTTCCGAGCTCTACGTTTGTTCCTTCGAGGCGAACAACAAGAGGAACCTTTAATCCCACTTCTTTAGAGGCGGCAATCACACCTTCTGCGATGATATCGCACTTCATGATTCCGCCGAAAATATTAACTAAGATCGCTTTTACATTTGGATCTCTTAAAATAATTTTGAAAGCATTTGTTACTTTCTCTTTGTTGGCGCCACCGCCGACATCGAGGAAGTTCGCAGGCATGCTACCATGAAGTTTAATAATATCCATTGTGGCCATCGCAAGACCGGCGCCATTCACCAAACAACCGATTTCTCCATCGAGTTTAATAAAAGCAAGGTCATACTTGCTGGCTTCAATTTCAGTTGGATCTTCTTCAGTGAGATCACGAAGCTCCATAATCGATTCATGCCTGAAAAGAGCGTTTGAATCGAAATTCATTTTTGCATCTAAGCAGAGAACCTCGCCTTCTTTTGTAACGACCAACGGATTAATCTCAGCGATTGAACAATCAGTAGCTTCGAAAGCTTTATACAAACCGGTCATGAACTGAGCGGTTTTGCCGATCACTTCAGGAGCCATTCCCATTGCAAAAGCAAGTTTGCGAGCTTGGAAAGGCATTAAGCCTGTGACAGGATCGATATCTACTTTAAAAATTTTTTCAGGGTGTTTTTCTGCAACTTCTTCGATGTCCATTCCGCCTTCAGCAGAAGCCATCATTGCAGGTCGGCCGGTTGCACGGTCCACGAGGCACGCTACATAGTACTCTTTTGCGATATTGCAACCCTGCTCGATGAAAATTTTATTTACAATTTTTCCTTCTGGGCCGGTCTGATGAGTGACCAGATTCATTCCCAAGATTTTTTCAGCAAGCTGATGAACTTCGTCGATTGATTTTGCAATCTTAACGCCGCCACCTTTTCCACGGCCTCCCGCGTGAATTTGGGCTTTTACGACCCACAGATTTCCACCGATCGATTTAGCAACTGTAGTTGCCTCATCTGGTGAGTGAGCGACCCCACCTTTTAAAGTTGCGACTCCGTATTTTCGGAGAATCTCCTTGGCCTGATACTCATGAATATTCATTGAGCGGATCCCTTTTCAGAAAAAGGCTCCCTACATGAGAGCCTATGAAGAACAGTTTAGTAGGAAAGTTTTTTAAGAGCGTCGACGAGTTCTTTGACTGCATTTGCCGAATTTTGAAGGCCGGCTTTTTCCGTATCGTTCAACTTAAGCTCAATGACTTTTTCCATCCCGTTTCCGCCGAGTTTGCAAAGAACCCCGATGAACAAGCCGTTGAATCCGTATTCGCCTTTAAGCTCAACAGCGCATGGAAGAATACGTTTTTGATCTTTCAAGATCGCTTCGGCCATCTGAACAGCAGAAGCTGAAGGAGCGTAGTAAGCAGATCCAGTTTTAAGAAGGCCCACAATCTCGGCACCACCTTTTCGAGTGCGGTCGATCAAAGCTTCAAGGCGAGTCGGTTCCATCATCTCAGTAATTGGCACGCCTCCAACCGAACAGTGTCTTGGCATCGGAACCATTGTATCTCCGTGTCCACCAAGAACAATCGCTTGCACGTCTTTAACAGAAACATTGAGTTCTTCAGCGATGAAGCTACGGAAACGAGCCGTATCCAAAACTCCCGCCATACCAATGACACGCTCACGAGGGAACCCAGTCACTTCTTTGGCAACCAAGGCCATCGCATCGAGAGGATTGCTCACGATAATCAAAACGGAATTTGGAGCATACTCCTTAATTCCCAAGCAGCATTCTTTTACGATTTTCGCATTTGTCGCTAGAAGATCGTCGCGGCTCATGCCGGGTTTACGAGGGAGACCTGCTGTTACGATGACAACGTCTGCACCAGCAATATCTTTGTAATCAGAAGTTCCAGTCACGCGTGAGTCGAATTGTTCAACTGGAGAAGCTTCGAAGAGATCCAAAGATTTTCCCTTTGCAGTGCCATCGTTGATATCGAGCAAAACAACGTCACCTAATTCTTTTTGAGCGGCCCAATGAGCACAAGTTGATCCAACAAATCCAGCGCCGATAACGGCAATTTTTTTTCTTTTATGGGGCATTCCCATAGTTCATCTCCTGTTATGAATTTTAAAGTCACATCTGGGTATATCTACGCACTTCACTCAAGTCAAAATCTAGCTCCACATAAAGTTAGACTTTGTGAGAGAATTTAGTGAGACTATTCAGAACATCTTGAATATAATTTTGCTTTAAAAATAAAATGCAGAATTGAATTTGTAGTTTGAGGAGACGGCGTCGCGTGGCAGCATTGATCGAACTTCAGAATGTGACGGTTAGTTTTGGGAAAGAAATCATTCTCAAAAATGTGAATTTCTCTGTGGAAGCTGGGGAAAACTTGTGCATTGTTGGACCGAGTGGACAGGGGAAATCGGTTCTTCTCAAAACTATTGCTGGATTGATTGAACCGACTGCTGGAGAAGTGCTTGTAGAGGGAAAATCATGGAAATCTTTGCGCGGCGCAGATAGATTTCAGACTCTTAAAAAATTCGGAATGCTCTTTCAAAAGAATGCTCTCTTTGATTCATTAAAGGTCGGGGAGAACATCGCATTTCCGCTTCGAGAAACCACTGATATTTCCGAGGTCGACATTCAATCCAAAGTGACGTCTTTTTTGCATGCCGTCGGCATTTCCCACGCCGTCGATTTATTTCCAGACGAAATTTCGGGCGGAATGCAAAAACGTTTAGGAATTGCGCGAGCGTTGGCTTTGAATCCAGAAATTATTTTGTACGATGACCCAACGGCCGGTTTAGATCCAATTACTAGTCGAAAAATTATCGACCTCATTATTCAGCTTCAAAGGGAAAATAAATCGACGGTGATTGCGATTACAAACGATATGAATCGTGCGTATCAAATGGCCAATCGGATTGTAATGACGGTTCAGAAAGAAGTCTTGATTTTAGGAAATGTAGAACAGGCGAAGGCTCATAAAGATTCAAGAGTCCATCAATTTCTACGGGGTTCTTCTCAAGGGCCGCTGTTAGGATCCGCATGATCGAATTTAAGAATATCGTGAAAAGTTTCGGTGAAAGAAAGGTTTTAAAGGGAATTTCCTTTAAAATTCATGAGGGAGAAATTCTTTTTATCTTAGGAACTTCGGGAACGGGAAAATCCGTTCTGTTAAAAAATATAGTGGGACTTTTGCGTCCTGATTCAGGCGAGATTTGGATCGACAGCCAGGAGGTTTCTAAACTTTCTGAGGACGCTTATTTTGCCGTCCGAAAAAAATGCGGAATGGTTTTTCAACATCCAGCTCTTTTTGACTCTCTTTCTGTTTATGAGAACGTGGCTTTTGGTTTACGTAAGCATTATCGCCTCGAAGAAAACGAAATTTCAGAAAAAGTAGCTAAAGCCCTCAAACTTGTGAATCTCTCTGGTGTTGAACAAAAAAAACCGGCCGATATTTCTTATGGAATGCAAAAGCGAGTGAGTTTAGCAAGGACCGTTGCAATCGAACCGCGAATTTTGCTTTTTGATGAGCCCACGACGGGCTTAGATCCAGTTACAACAACGGCCGTAAATGAGTTGATCCGAGATTTATCGCGCACTTTGAAAACGACATCGATCGTAGTTAGTCACGATATGGCTTGTGCATTGGCAATTGCAGATCGTATTATTGTTCTAGATAAAGGCGAGATCGTCGACCAGGGCACGCCAAAAGAATTGTTAAATTCTAAAGCTCCCTTGGTTCAAGACTTCATGGCAGAAGTGAAAGAGACGCTATGACGGCGGTATACAGTGTGTTTTTTCAATTGGGCGGCGGACTTTTCTTTCTCAAAGAAATCCTGCGTACGCTTTTTACCAAACCGATTTCTCGA
>JBFWYS010000191.1:0-6992 GCA_050186175.1 Pseudobdellovibrionaceae bacterium | reverse complement strand
GTCGGTGTAGGAACTACAGCCCCCGCTTCAAAATTAGAAGTGGCCGGCGGTGCTGGGATTACAGTTTCTAGTATAGCACCCTCAATCACTTTCACTGAAACTGACACGGCTGCCGATTGGTACAATATTGTCCAAGATGGCGGATCATTTAATATTCGTTATAAGAATAACTGGCCTGCGGTCCCTTTTGTGATCACTAATGCAGGTAACGTCGGTATAGGAACTACAGCTCCCGCCAAGAAACTACATGTTTATGCGGACTCTGGTGATTCTACTTTAAGAGTTAGTACTAACGGTGTGAATGGTTATATTGACTTAGATAAGCCAGTTGTGAATGGGTCGCCTGCTTTTTTACGGATTGAGACTGATGCCAATGACAACGCTCAACCGGCATTAACAATCAATACGACCAAAGATGGAGGAACTAATCCTATTCCTGATGCGAAATCGATTTTAACTGTGGCAAACGATGGCTCAGCAAAAATGACCATATTAGGTTCAGGCGATATTGGTGTCGGCACATCAACTCCTCGGGCCACTCTTGATATTAACGGCTCGGTCGCTCAGAAACCTGCTGTAAGTAATGCTGATGCGAATATCGATTTCGGCACCGGAAACCTGCAATACACAGCTGATGACTGTCAGGCTTTTAACCTCTACTATATGAAAGATGGCGGCTCCTATATGTTCTCTGTGCAGGGCGCAAATTCGACGACCTGCTCATTTACCGCCTACAGTGACGATGGAACTCTCCCTGCTTTGGATGTGAGAATGCCTCCGAACCATGGCGCAACAACAGTAAATAAACATACAATTTACAACATGGTTGTGATGGGATCGACAGTGTATGTTTCATGGATTCCGGGATACTAAAATGAAATTTTTGAAACTGTTTTTGATTTTGCTTTTGAGCTTTCCAAATGTTTTATCTCTTCGAGCTCAGGGATTAATGTTGAATCAGGGATTTTGGCAAAAAACCTGTTCCCCTTCGGGATGGGTGGAGCTCACAGGGGCCAATATTCTTGAGTGGAAAAGTGTTGCCTCGTCTTCAAATGGAAATAATCTTCTGGCCGTTTCTCCTGCAGCCAATCTTTACGTCTCTGTTAATGCAGGAGTGAGTTGGACTTACAAAGAATCTTTTCGCAATTGGAAAGCTGGATCTGTGTCCGCTGATGGCACTCGAATGCATGCGGCGGGAACTAGCACGACAATTTATCGTTCTTCGGATTCAGGAGCGACCTGGGCGGCGACAGCTGCACCCTCTCAAGCTTGGATCGGAGTTGCGGGCAATGATACCAGTGTAATCTACGGAATTTATGACGGAGGGCTAATCTACGTTTCTGTCAATAGTGGAACTGCCTTCACGGGTCGGGAGAGCGCAAGGGCATGGCGAGGTGTGGCCACTTCGAACACAAGTACGGCCGTCGCTGTTGCCTATGGTGCGCAAATTTATGTCACGACCAATTGGGGAACGGCTTGGACCGCTCGAGAGAGCTCTCGCAATTGGACGGCTGTCGCGGTTTCAGCAGACGGCACAAAGATGGTGGCTGCGGTCGATGGGGGACAAATTTATGTTTCCACTGATTCTGGCGTCAATTGGACAGCTAAAGGCACCAACCGGGCCTGGACTGCTCTAGCCATTTCGAGCGATGGTACAAAAATCGCGGCCACCGTTGCGAGCGGAAAAATTTATCTTTCGGGTGACAGCGGCGATACCTGGGCAGAAGCCCTCTCCAACGAAAACTGGAAATCCGTCACCGTGACATCGGATGGCACTAAAATTTTGGCCGCCATAGACGGGGGACAACTTTGGGCTTCGACTGACTCCGGCAACTCATGGGGAACTATTCCGGTCTCAAAACAATGGAGTGGACTTGCCTCTTCGAGCGATGGCACTAAACTGGTGGCCTCTACGTACGGCGGAAAAATTTTTACCTCGGCAGATGGAGGAACGACTTGGGCTCCAAGAGAAAGTGCCCGTGTATGGACCGCTGTTGCCTCGTCTTCGAACGGCACAAAATTGGCCGCAGTCGTTAGTAACGAAAAAATTTATATGTCTACTGATAGCGGTGTGACCTGGACCCCCAAAGACTCGAATCGTTTTTGGAACTCTGTGGCCTCCTCTGCTGACGGTACCAAACTGATTGCAGGAACAACAAACACCTATGCCTATGTCTCGTTGGACAGTGGGAACACTTGGACTGCTCGAGGCTCAGCCGATGGAAGATATGGAGTAACTCTTTCGAGCGACGGAATAAAGATGGCCTCTGCGAGTAATGTGGGCGGACCGGCCCGCTCTGGTGACGGTGGTACAAATTGGTTAAATGCAACTACAGGATTTTCCTATGGCTGGGACATCTCGTCTTCCGCTAACGGCACAAAGCTAGTGGCGGCCCCTCGCAACTTTTCATTAATTCCAACCTCTCTCTATTTATCAACAGATTCAGGTGTGAACTGGTCTGCAATCGCGGGTCCTGGCGTCCGAGTTTGGAGTACGGCCGAAATCTCTTCTGATGGAACAAAAATTCTGGCGAGTGAAGGAACTAACATCTACAGCTCCTATGATGGAGGAACAACTTGGTCCACCGAGATGGCTCTTGGGCTTGGCGAAATAGTGATGACAACCGATGGGCTCACCCGATTCGGCACAGGCGGCCGAATTTACAAATCTACAATCTGTCCATGATCGTGAGGGCAACTTTAATTGGAGTTTTTTTCGATGAGCTTTGCTTCGTAAGGTTCACGGAACCAGTTGTGGACTTCGAGATGGTTCAGTATATTTTTATAATGTGAAAATTCAAGGTGCGAAAATCGCTGAGCGCGCTCGACCATTCTAATAAGTGGCTCAGGTCGATCTCGACGAGTGAGGGCTCTCAATGCGTTCAGATAATCCTTTGGAATCGAAGATGATTTGAAGTTTCTGAAGGTGGAGTCATCACTCAGTGCTTTTGGACCGCGAATGAATACAAGTTTAAGCCCCGGAAACCGAATCTCTCGGTTTGTTGTACCGGTAAAGAAAAGCTCATTCGCAGTGGAGGGTTTGTATTCAATCGCGCTGCGATAACTTAGGAGTGCATCAGGAAAAAGTTCGGAAACAATTTCGGACCATTGTGCGCGAACAAAAGATTCGACCTTTGAGGCAGGCAAAGAGGTATATAGTCGCGGCCCTATTTTGCGGATTCGTCCCTCCTTGAGAAGTTTTGTTTTTGCTGGGTAAAACAGCGGAGGTAAAATCTCCGTGGAGTTTTTTGGTTTTTTTATATAGGGTTTTTTAGTTAAATTCATGCTCATATAGGCATTTTCGGTATCCTTCTTGATCTTTTGGGATTTATGTAGAACTCTGTTTCCTATGGGATCAAAAATTCTTTCATTAAACGTTGGAACTCCTGCTCCTCTAACTTGGAGGGATAAAACAATCGTTACCTCCATGATCCGGCATCCTCTTACGGGTCCACTTGTCGTTCACAAGGACCACATCGAGGGCGATCGATTTTCTCAACCTGACCTTCACGGTACACTCGACACGATTTTATATCTACTTGGTGTGACGTCGATTACGAACTATGTGCAAACAATGGGACACCAACAATATACTCCGGGACTTATTGGCGAAAATGTAACTCTAGACTCTTTTGATGAAGATGAAATCAGCATTGGAGATATTTTTCGAATAGGAGAAGTTGTAATTCAGGCGGCATCACCTCGTTTTCCTTGTGAGAAACTCAACTTACTTTTCGAAAGCGACGAAGCAAAACGCCAGATGGAATTAGGCGGACGCAGTGGCGTTTATTTTCGGATCTTAGAGCCGGGGAAGATCTATCAAGACAGTACTGTGACCCTTGCCGAGAAGGCTAAGGTTCCTTTTATGGTTCCGGACTTTTTTAAGATGATCGCTTCTAAACGAATGATTACTTCTGAGGAATATGAAAAGGTTCTTGCGAATGGAGCTTTTCCACAAAGATGGGTCAATCTTTGGCGCGTTCGGCTCAATGAATTTGCATCTGCAACTGTCAATCCTTAACGTCGCACTTGAGTTGTTGGTGGGGAGCTGTGGATGAATTGAATCCGATTTTAGAACTGCAGTTCTTTTATCTTGTTAATAAACTTTTCTTGAAACACTTGTTCCATTGAATAAAGACCAGGCTTTTGGCCAATCAACCATTTTGCTGCAAAAATAGCTCCCGTCCCGAAAGCTGCACGATTGATACTTTCATGCACGAGGCGAATGGTCTGGTGAGGTAAGCCAAAAATAACCTCATGCTTTCCGACAATCCCTCCCACCCGAATCGAATTAACATGTTGAGTAGGGTTTAGATCAAGATGCTTTGCAAGTCGCAGGGCTGTTCCAGAAACCTCTTTCTTCTCACGAAAATGCTCCTCTACGACTTCGATATCCGCATGAGGCACAATTTTTTTGAGAACCTTGGAAGCCATCATGAGCCAGTTAATTCCAAGAGTTATGTTTGGCGAATAGAGCACAGCTGTTTTTTTTGCCGCTTTACTGACAGTTTCCAACTCATGCTTTCCGTAGTTTGAAATTGCACTGATAATTCGAATTCCCCTTTTTGCGATTTCCGAATAAGCCTCACAGGCCGCGGCCGAAGAAAAATCAATAACAATATCAACAGGATTTTTTTTAATAAACTCAGCATTAAAAGAGTTTAGAGAAACAAAGGGAGCAAATTCACGATCAAATCCTAAAGCATGGCTCGCAAAAGCCAAGTTTTCCGGAATTGTTCTTCGACAGGCCCATTCGAGGGAGAGGCTTGAATCTTGAACAATTTCTTTTGCAACAACAGAACCTGTTCTACCGAATCCAAGCAATCCAACCTTTAGTCGCATCAGCACCTCTTTCCTCTTTTGGTATCCTATTGGATAGCAAAAGAGAGACGCAAGCAATGCAGTTTCTTTTTCGACCAACGTCGCCCTATTTTGTTAGAAATCTGTAAGTGGTTACGGGTAGGGCGGGGTTCAGGGAGCCCCGCAAAGTCTATATGTGCTAACGCTGACCAAAAAAGATTTTATTAACAGGTCCCCGTGCAGCTCCGCCTGCTGTCAGAACTGGTTTGCTTCGGTCATACTTGGCCGGCCACAACGAAGAGATACAGATTGTTCCGCGCGAACCAAAGTCAAATCTTTCACACGTAAAAAATGTAGTATCTACTTCGTGAGACATGCGACCTGAATCGAGAGGACGGCGCCCCAGACCTACAATTCTATCGTAAATCTTACTGGCTTCCGGGTCCGAAATTAAAACTGAGTGCGTGCCAAAATTCTTATACACCACTATCTCATAGTCGGGACTTACAATCGTACTGATCAGTCCAACTTCTTCAGGATAAACAAGATCTCTGATTTTCACTTTCCGTTCAGCCTGTGCAAATAAAGAACACAAACTGATGAGTAAAAATAAAACTCGTTTCATAGATCCTCCTTATGGATTATCTTTTGACAGTGCATCTTCTATGCCCGTTAATAATTCTTGTAGATTCTTTAGTGAGAAAGAGGTTGGCGAACTTCTCGATAAAGCCTTTTTTCGTACCGACAAGCCAGAGGAATGTTTCAAAATGAGACTAGAACTTGTGCTTACTTCTGCAACCAGGCATTAATAATCTTCAGCGGCTCTCTGCTTCCTAGCGTCGTTATAAAGCCCGCTCTATTGAACGCGATTTTGGCTAATTGAAACTCTAGCGTCTACACCCGAGCTTGTTACGAGGAAGCGGGTGTGGGTTACGCCATATTTCGCTGATACCTGCGGGCCATTTGCGACAACAGCACCTGGCGAATATTTAATTGCTTTTGAAGTTGATATTCCAGGTGGGGACTCAACAGGGGCAACGGTATGTTTAGAGCCGCTATTCACGAAATCATCGATTTGCTGACCACAGGCCGACAAAACAAAAAGGAGGGGGTAAATTAGACGTATCCTCATAAGTATTTATCGGCAAAAATGATAAGACTCTAAAATGTTTTAAAATAAAACAGATTTTAATAATGCCACCGGAGGACGGAGTAGCCTTCGCCATAACCTTCACGGTAAGGAGCTCCCATAGGAGGTGCACTTTTGTCGCTACCGGCTTCAAACAAGTGAAGACGATAGCCGACGCCCATCGACCAATTCCTCTGCAGGTAGTAGTTAACCCGACCCGAGATTTCATACTTTTTACTTTGATCTAACCCATAACCATAAAGCACTTCACCACCGGTATCCCATCTTGTAAAAACAGGCAGATCAACTGAGAAGCCAGTCTTTACAAGATCATATTGAGGTGAATATCCGACGGTAGAATTGCGGTAGAGTTCGTAACCGGCAATCAGCGAAAATTGTGTGCTGCCAGAGGAAGAAAAAAGATGATAAGGCAACAGCCAACGATAGTGATAGCGTACCTCTAACTGAAGAGGACTTGGCGAATCGGAGCCTTTACTCAGACTTGCAGCCTTTGATTTTAGGGATCCCTCAAAACCGTGCGAATCCCACCAGTTAATTGTTCTTCCGGTAAAAGCGAGAACATTGGATCTGTCCTCTTTTTCTTGAGCATGCATCGCAAAAACGGCTCCTTCGAGTTGAAGTCTTGAGGATTCTAAACCTAGATTGGCCTTGCCAATTTCATTTGAGATGTTTGTTTTAATCGTGGATTCCTCTTGAGGTATCGCGCTTGGTTTTCTAACAGGAGAGTCTTTTATTTTAGTGATTTTTTGATACTGTGTTTTTAGGCTTCCTCGAGCATGACCATTAGGTCCGATTTTAAATTTTTCTCCTGCGAGCCTTGATCCCTCGCGCGTAGCGAGCTCAGCCTGAATTTCCACGACGTCTGAAAATTTCGTGATTTCCATTTTACTATTAACTCCGCGCACTCGTAAAAACATTCTTCCTGGAGTTTTTAGCTCTAAAGCGAGGCTTCGGTTCTGGCGCCAGTTAATACGGGTGGCATTAGACGAAAACTCCGGAGATCTAGAGTATTCAATGACGAAATTAGAAATCTCGGGAGATC
>JBFWYS010000190.1:0-7016 GCA_050186175.1 Pseudobdellovibrionaceae bacterium | reverse complement strand
GGGCTTGCACATGCTTCTTTGGCCCTTCAAAAATATGATATTTCTGTAAAGGCTTTTGAACAGGCCTGCAAACTGGATCGGTCGATTCTTACGAAAGTTCGCAAAGCACTTGCGATTGTTAGACGGGATGCTGATAACCAATGGACAGACAATTTTGAAACTGTGGCAAGTGAGTGCGGTCTTCACAAGTAATGTAGAGAAAATGTTCACATGAATGCTGCCGAATCGCGAGTTCAACAATCCGAAAACCCATGTCCAAAGATTCGACAGCAGCCCTAAACAAAAAATAGATGTCAGACGAGACCACTTTAAAAGAAGTTTTTTTGAATCGATTCTGAGTTAAACCATAAAATGAGTCGCGAACCTCTTTTTGTACTTCGATTTTCCGAATGAGTTCTGCCTTTTCTGTAAAATCAGAAAATGGGCTCGAATTTTCGTTGGCAAATGACAAAAACCAAAAAAACTCTTCATTTTCTATCAATTCGATAGATGAAAAATTTGGACTCGACCTCTGTCTAAGAGACGAGGTTGCTGTCCAAGCTCTGGTCAGCAATGATTGATGAGTGTGAGCGTCATACTGCGCAAGATGTAAGGTGTGTTTCATTCTGGGACAAGCCCTACCAGACTCGAGTGTAAATTTCCAGTTCTCTCTTATGTCTGAGTCACTTTGGTCCGATATGTTTTCTAAGACACTACTATAAGTCTTCGAAAAAAGGGGCAATATCATGAATAAAAAATTATTCAGCAAAGTAAAATCAGCCATTAAAAATTTTTGGAAAGATGAGTCAGCGCAAGGTGCGACCGAATACATCCTTCTAATTTTCGTGGTTGTTGCTTTGGTAGTTATGTTTGGTCCGCGACTCAAAACGACGTTGAGCGGAAAAATGGATACTGTCGGTGGACAGATCGAATCTGATTTTATGAACCAATAAGAGTTCCGGGGAGGTTCCCATGACATTGGAATATATCCTACTGTTTTCAATCTTTGTGTTGATGCTGTTTGGAATATTTTGGAATGGACCTCGCGAGTCCTTCGTAAAATCGGGCCCTCGTTTGGGTGCTCGAATTGAAAAAAACTTAGTGACCGGCGCGGGATTCCAAGTTGACGGCGGTGTCGTCCGCTGGAGATCAGATTTAGGAAATCAATAGTGGGTGACAAATGAATTCGTTCGGCGCAAATGCGTTTGATCTAAATTCAATCTTAGTTTCAGGGTTCCTCATTTGGGGAGTCGTTGAAGACCTACGCCTACGTAAAGTCAGAAACAATGTGATTCTTGCAATTGGGATCCTCTCTTTACTTACCTATATTGTGTCAGCTGCCCTGGACTACGCCTCATATTGGAATGGCCTCGCTGCGTTTGGAACAGCGCTTGTTATAGCCGTACCTTTTTCAATTTTACGTGTCCTGGGCGCCGGTGATGTGAAGTTACTCGCTGTTTGTGCTCTCCTCATGACAAGCCTCGGTGTTTTCGAAACATTTGTTTATTCGTTTGCTTGGGGTAGTTTGCTTGGGGTTTTTCAGATCGCTTTGAAAGGCGAACTCAACGTCTTATTTATAAACTTGGGTGCCATTACAAAAGTAGGTGGGAGAAAAGAAGTAAGTGGAGGATCAACTCCGATTGGCCTTCATCATATTCCTTACACTTTCGCCATTCTCTTAGGATGGTTCACTCATCTTTCTCTCAACCGAATAGGAGTTTCGATTTTATGAAAAATAAAATGACTCTCCTTAAGAATCAAAAGGGTCAGCTCGTAGTTGAAGCCGTTTTGTTAGTTGTTGTCATGGTTGCACTTTTTGGATTTTTTTCCAATTGGATGCGAAATCAAGAGTTCACAAAGAAAATGATTTCAGGTCCATGGCTTCTTTTGTCTGGAATGATCGAGAACGGTGTCTGGTTACCTCCAGAAAAGGCTCGTGCTCTTCATCCTAATAATCTTGAACGAAACATCAGTCACGAAGGAGATCAGAAAAGTCTATGACGATTCGTAACTCCCGCGGAATTATTACTGTTGATTTTTTGTTCTCGATCATTGTGTGTTTTGGTTTGAGCATGATCCTATTTGCATTCTCTTTTACTTTGGTCATGGTTGAGGCGACGCAATACATTGCGTTCGCAACGGCTCGAGCTCAAGCTGCAGGTGGTGCCGATCCAGATCTCCAACAAACTGCGGGGCGAAGCAAATACACTCAACTTATCAGCACTCCTCCTTTTTCAAAACTTTATAGAAATGGTTGGTTCCTCATCACAAAAACAGGAGAGGAATTGGATATTCGCAGTGGATACGAAGAAAACAGTTTTTACGAAGAATACAGCACCAGCTCAAAATCAGAAGGAGAAGCTCTCCCATTTACTGGAGTACGCATTCCATTTCAGGCTCCGGTGTTGGCAATGAAAATTCCATTTATTGGATCAACATCAGATCCAGACGCAAAAAATGGTTTTTCAACAATGGTGACTGGCTTTCTGACTCGTGAGCCAAGTGTGTTGGAATGTCAAAACTTTATGAAAAGTAGATATGCCGCCATTATGAGGCTGGATGGACGTTTTTCAAAAAACCAAGCAACAAACGGTGCAACCGCTTTCGCACCGATTGAGGATAACGGATGCTAAGACCAAAGAAATCCAGCATTCGAAATCAAAAAGGAATGGCAGTATTTGAAATGCTACCAATGCTGATCCTTTTTGTTATTCTTACTAGCTTTATGGCTGGCTTCTTTGGAGTTATTCAGACGGCGATTCTACAGTCGATTGCCTCCAGAAACTACGCCTTTGAAACTTTTCGTGGAAGAGCCAGTTTGATTTACTTTCGTGAAAACCGTCCTGAAGTCGCCAATCGCGAAGTTCACTATAAGAGAATTCAGGTGAGAATTCATGGTACGGCTTCAGACAAAGTTCAGAGTGCAAAATTTTTCATCGCGTCTTCCAGAAATATTGATCTATGGAATCGGGCAGAACAACAAGGAAATACGGAAGAAAATCACGCTGAAAATGTCTCACGAATTGAACGCGGAAAACGATGGCAAGAGCAGGGAGCCAATCCTGTGTGGATTCGAGTGGCTTATGGAATATGCATTAATATGCAATGTGGAGATATTTAAACATGGGGACAGTCTATGACACCGAATGAGACAAGAACGTTGTGGATATCGCTGGTAGCCGGTCTTTTTGCTACGTTTATGCTCTATAGTTACTCGCAAGAAAAAAAGGCCGAGTACGACAAAAAATTTGGTTCGATGGTCACGGTTCTAGTGGCGACAAAAGATATTGCTGAGATGACAACCATCGATGACACCATGGTTGAAGTCCGCGAAAAACCTTCAGACTTTATCGAGCCAGGAGTTATTAAGGAAAAAGAGTTGGTTATTGGTCAAGTGGCGGCAACTCCAATTCGTTCAGGAGAACAAATTTTAGGAACAAAGCTTTTAACTCCAGGTCCAGATACAGGACTCTCGCTTCAGGTTTCTCCAAATCGTCGAGCTGTAACCGTGGCGATCGATGAAATGCGTGGTGTTGCGAAACTGATTCGTCCTGGAGACCGGGTGGATGTATTTGCAGCTCTCGATGTAGGAAAAGGTTTAAACATGCGCCGAGAAACGCAACTTTTAATTCAAGACGTTCCCGTCCTTGCAACGGGGCTCAGTGTACGAAACAATATTCCAAGACTTATCGAGGTCGAGAATAGCCAGAATCTCAGCCTAACTTCGCTTGCCGGAGACAGTAAGTATACCCACATCACTCTCGAGGTAGCCCCAAAAGACGCTCAAGATTTAGTTCACATTATGGCGACATCTGCCGGAAATTTATTTTTCACTCTTCGACATCCAAATGACAGAGTTAATTTGCCAAGGATGCCAGCCTCATCAACCGACTCGATTTCTGGCAAACCTATAATTCCAAGTTTTACCGAGGCTCCTCCTTCGGGGCCTATGATTCAAAGAGGTCAGCCGCAGAAGCCAGGATTTAGAACGCTATAATGTTTGCATCTCCTCAGGGAGAATGGGTGATTATGAGAGCAAAAGGATCTTTAAAAATTGGACTTCTAGTTTTGATGTTGATCGCATCCTCATCATCAAATTCCTTTGCTCAAAATAAGGATGCAACAAAACCAGTTCCTGAAGTAAAGCCTGAGATCAATGAAACTGCACCGGAGCCTAAATCTGAATCTAAAAGTTTTGTTCTTGAAGAGCCAACTTCTGCTTCGTTAAGTTCGGATGATGAACCTTCGTTTAAAGACCGTCAGTATTTATCACTCACGGTCGGTGTGGAACATGATCTCAAGGTCCCTTTTATGCCTAAGAAGTATAGGCTCAAAGGAACTTTTAGAAAAAGTGTTGATCTCAAATACGCAAAGGAAATAAAAGTTCTTCGTTTTAATCCTAAAAAAGAAGGCGTTACAACGTTAACCATCCACGATGCAAAGGGTGGCATGGTAGCTGAGTATCGTATTGATGTTAGACAAAATGCTCTCGACAAAGTCGTACGAGAAATTCGTGCTCTTCTTGGTGATATAGAAGGCATAACGATCAAAATTGCGAATAACAAAGTTGTGGTTGATGGCCAAGTGATTTTGCCTCGTGATCTGCAACGTGTTCACGCTGTCATTGCTCAATACGGAGATCAGGCCGCAATTCTTGTGACATTAAGTCCGGTTGCAATGCAGAAGATTGCAGAGTTTATCGAGAGAGATATTAATAACCCAGAGATTCAGGTCCGATCAATTAACGATCGTATCATTCTTGAGGGGCAAGCCAGTAGCGATCATGAAAAAGATATGTCTGAAGCAATTGCTAAAACTTACATGCCAAACTTTATTAAGGAAGCTGGCGACGATTCGATTCGTACAAAACTTAAAAATGATAAAGAACCTGTTCTCAATTTATTAACGGTAAAACCCGTTGCACCTGCGCCTCCTGGAAAAATTATCAAACTGGTTATTCACTATGTTGAGCTGAATAAAGACTACACCAACGGTTTTAGATTCCAATGGACTCCAGATCTAAAAGATGGATCTGCAATCAATTTTACTGCGGACTCTAGAAATCCAAGCAACGTTGTTAGTACAATTTCTGGAACGATCACAAATCTATTGCCAAAATTGAACTCGGCTAAACAGCATGGGCACGCTCGTGTTCTTCAATCTTCAAGTTTAATTGTTCTAGATGGAAAATCAGGAACACTTAACAATGTTTCTCAGATCCCATTTCAAACTATTTCTGCAAGTGGAACTCCTGTGACTCAGTTTGCACCTGCGGGATTACAAACAACAATTCAACCGCTGATTCAATCTGCGAGATCTGACAGTGTTCTCTTGACAATCGCCTTTAAAGTTTCGGCTCTTGCGGGAACGACAAATGCTGGGCCTTTGATCACAGAGAGTCAGATTAATACTGATATCATTGTACGAAGTGGGCAAAGTGCCGCCATCGGGGGTTTGATCTCAAACGATGAGGGAACTGCTTACAACAGACTTCCTCCGGAGACGAGCTCGAACCCGATCTTTAGTCTATATGCTTCTAAGGACTTTCGTCGTAAGCAAAGCCAATTTGTGGTGTTTATTACACCGATCATCATGACTTCAGCGAGCGCTGGCGCCGACAAGATCAAAGATAAGTTTAGACTGAGCCAGTAATTCAGGTCTTGTGCCAACCATCAGGAATTCCGAAAAGCTAACGAGTAGTTAGGAGTTTTCGTGGCTATTAATCCGAATTGTCATATGATCGCCGTCGTCGGAGGAAAAGGCGGAGTCGGCAAAAGTGTTTTTGCCGCGAACCTAGCTTTTGCTCTTCAAAACGAAATGCGACAACCGACACTTTTGATCGACGCAGATTCAAAAAGCTGCGGAGACCAAAATGTAATAACGGGGCTTCGTCCTGTTAAAACAATCTCGGAGCTTGCAGCTTTTACTGGCTCTCTTAACTCCAGCAATATGGGGCAAGCACTCGCGCAACATCAAAGTGGTCTTTTCTATTTAGCTGCAGCAAGAGGACCTGAAGAAGTTATAAGTGCAAACCCCGACAATCTTATGGCGCAAGTAGAATCTCTTAGTAAGAGCTTCAGATTTATCGTCGCAGATTTAGGAAATGATCTCTCTCCTCTACAGAATGCTTTTGTTGATGAGGCAAATGTAATTTTGGTCGTGACTGCACCTGATGTGCTCGTCAACAATCAAACTCAAAGACTTATCGGCGAACTTGTTGGAGCAACTATTCCTTTGGATATGATTCAGCTCGTGGTCAACAAAGCGTCTAGTACGGGGCTCTCTCCACAAGCGATCTCGCAAAGCTTGAGACTTCCTATTTTAGCTTCGATACCACTTGATGATGTTACGACAACAAATGCAGTAAAGGCGTCAATGCCTTTTGTCTTTAGTTCTCCGTCATCTCCGATCACTGCCGCATACTTTGACCTTGTGAGAAAACTCACAGGTGGAATCTTGCAAAGATTAAAGTCCTTGGTTCGACCTAAAAATAGAAAAGATGTCGCGATTGACCCAAGTGTTCAATCCGACGTCAAGCTCGATCCAATGGTTGTGTTAAGGCTTAAAGTTCACTCTGAACTTATTAAAGCCATGGATTTAAAAAAGGGAATCACAGAAACAGGTGGGGATCCTGCAAAGGAAAAAGCTCTTCGCCAAAAAACACAACAAACAATTAGTGCAATTGTCGATCGAGAAGCGACAGCTTTAAGTCGCGAAGAACGATCTAAAGTTATAAAAGAAGTTTTAGATGAAGCGCTTGGTCTTGGCCCTTTGGAAGTGATGCTGGCCGACCCGGATGTCTCCGAAATCATGGTTAACGGTGCAAATCGTATTTTCGTGGAGAAAAAAGGTAAAGTTGAATTGCAACTTTCCACTCGATTCACATCGAATCTACATTTAAGAAATGTCATCGAGAGAATTGTAACCCCTCTTGGCCGAAGAATTGACGAAAGAACACCTTACGTTGATGCTCGTCTTAAAGATGGAAGTCGAGTGAATGCGATCATTGAACCTCTTTCTATAGATGGTCCATCTCT
>JBFWYS010000189.1:0-7043 GCA_050186175.1 Pseudobdellovibrionaceae bacterium | reverse complement strand
TCTTACACAAAATGAACTGTTGATGGTTATTCTTGGGGGAGTTTTCGTGGTTGAGGCGCTCTCAGTGATTACACAAGTGATTTCTTTTAAAACAACCGGAAAAAGAGTTTTCAAAATGGCCCCGATTCACCATCATTTTGAGTTGGAGGGGATGACAGAAACTAAAATTATTATTCGATTTTGGATTATTTCAATCCTGCTCGCCATTCTTTGTTTGAGTACTTTGAAATTGAGATAGATTTAAATTGAATTTGCCGTGTGCAAAGAGGAGTGAATATGTCTTTCACTGATGTAAGTGAATTGAAAGATAAGAAAATTTTGATAGTGGGTCTCGGAAAAACGGGCGTTTCTTTAGCGCACTTTCTCCACGAGCATGGGGCTCAAGTGACAATTACCGATCATAAATCTAAGCCGGAGTTGTCTTCGTCTTTAGAGGCCTTGGGTGATTTGCCAATCAAGTATGACCTCGGTGGACACAGTCCAAAAACATTCTTAGCCCAAGACTTGGTTGTCTTGAGTCCGGGTGTTCCCTCAAATTTAAAGATCTTTGATTACGCCAGATCTCACGGAATTAAAATCACAGGTGAGTTTGAGTTCGCTGCGAGTTTGATTAAAGAACCGATCATTGCCATTACCGGAACAAACGGAAAAACCACGACGACAACTTTGATCGATATGTTTTTAAAAGAATCTGGTATCGAGTCATGGATGGGTGGAAACATCGGAACTCCGCTCACAGAATACTTACGGGCGGGTAAAAAAGCCCAAGTGGTTATCGCTGAAGTTTCTAGCTTTATGTTGGAGTTAACTGAAGGTTTTAATCCAGGAAACGTGGTTTTCACAAACTTGGCTGAAAACCACTTAGATCGTTATCGCTCAATGGAAGAATATGTAAACGCAAAACGACGTATCTTCAGAAATGTAAATCAAACTACAACAAGTATTTTGAATGCCGATGACAATGCGGTTCTTGAGCTTGCTCGTGATCCGATTGTTCAGCGTGGACGTATTTTCTATTTCTCCCGTAAGCCATCTCTTGAGCCACAGATCATGAACATCGGTGGAGCTGTCAATATTGGTGATGAAGTTCGTGTTCGTACCGGACCGGACAAAGAATACTATTCAGTTAAAGAAATGAAAATGCGCGGACGTCATTCGGTAGAAAACGTGATGGCGGCGATTTTGGCAGCCCGTGAACACGGAGCAAAACATGATGCAATTCAAACTTTGATCGATCGTTTCGGCGGTGTCTCACATCGTCTCGAGTACGTTCGTAAAGTGGGCGGCGTCGAGTTTTTCAACGACAGTAAGGCAACTAACGTGCACGCGGTTTTGAGAGCTCTTGATGCTTTTGATGAGAACGTAATTCTTGTGATGGGTGGAAAAGACACGAACTTGAGTTACGAAGCGCTTCGCACTCCGGTGAAGAGAAAAGTAAAAACCTTGATCTTAGTTGGGGAAGCTAAAGAGCGAATTAATCGTGACCTCGGAGATTTTAGTGAAACATTCTTGATCGGAACTTTTGAAGAAGCGGTTTTGATTGCGTATCAGAAGTCTCGCATCGGAGATAAAGTTCTGCTTTCTCCAGGATGCTCAAGTTACGACATGTTTGATAGCTTTGAAGAGCGTGGGGATTATTTTAAGTCTATTGTTAAGAGATTTAATTAGATAAGTTGCTTTGGTTTTTGTTTGGCGCGACTATTCGTGCTTATCAGCTTTCTCTAGGTGTGCAACATGCATCTGTCCATGAGAGGGTTCAATCCCGGCCTTCCTGGCCGGGATTCCAAGTTATTTAAAAGACATTCTTCGCGTTGACCTCTGGTAAAAAAGCTTTCCCGGCCACGATGGTCGGGAAATAACCCTCTCATGGATGGATGCACTATGCGCATTACCAAGAAAACAGATCAGCAAGAAATTGTGCGAATCACATGACTAAACATGTTTTCGTATCATTTCGGCCTAAACTTCAAAGGATAATTTATATTCGCCACAGTTCCCTCAGGCGCCTTTGGAAAATTCAGCGAAGACAACACTGTCTCAAGACAATCTTTAAAAAGAGCGTCGTTGATATCATCTGCTTTGAACACGATGTCTGCGGCTTTACCTTTAGGGGTTATGTTCCAGCTTAGCGCCACGCGACCCTGGTTTTTTCCATTTCGTTCTTGATAATCAACGTAACATTCTTGAAATTGTTTCTTGCCATCAGACATTTCTTTTTTAATCGCCTCACGATCGATTGTTGGATTTTCTTGTCTGGCTTCGTTATCGTCGAAGTCGACAGATGAGTGGTAAGAGTAATCTTCACCCTTCGGATTTGGCGGTGCTGGAAATGAAACTTTTGGAAGTTCCATTTTAATACATGAGGCGTATTTTTTGAGTTTTCTGTTTTTGGGTTTATAATCTACGCTCTTCACTTTGCCCTTTGGGCTGATCATCACTTTGATAGGGTCGTTTGCGCGAGGATGTTTTTTTATTTCGAGTAAGATCTTTGTGCAGGCACCTGAACTTAAAAATTCATTAAAAATTTTCTGAACATCATCTCGATATTCAGCGAAACTTAATCCAGGGACCAAAATAAAAAATATAAAAATAGAAAATCTCATGAAGCTAGTTTTACACCATCACGTGAAGATCGAGCACTTTTCAGCTCCCTGTCAGTACCGAAGTCTAGGGTTTTTTTATTTTGCGGCCTACCTCTAAGTCTAGAGTTTAAAAAGGGGGCAAATTCTCTTGCGCGTTTTTTCAATCGATTCGAAAATAAAATTCGTACCGGAGGGGTCTATTATGTTTTCTTTTCAGAGAAGATTGAAGCTTTTAACTGTATTGGTTTTTTTTGCATCTGTTGCAACATTGAGCGGGTGTTCCTCGGCTCGATTGAAAGAACGAAAAGGCGAGAGAGAAAGAGTAGCTCAGTCTTCAGGAATGTATTGCGAATTTATTTCTGCTGAGGATCATCAAGATTTTGAAGTTGAGCTCAACTTGCAAATGGCACGAAAATGCGACTCAGATAAAGCCTTTACGGTTTCTGATTTCAGAACGCCTTCTGACAATGTAGGTATGGTTTACTGCTGCGCTCTTCGTAATCGTGAAGACAAAACAGATAAAATGACTTTTGCTCCAAAAGCGGAGGCGGCTCCAAAGGTAGAGGCGCCCGCTAAGGCTGAAGCCCCAAAGGCGGACGCAAAAACTCCTGCTGAATCAAATCCCTAAGTTCTTGGTGAGCGCTTTTATGTAGGCGATTGGAGATTAAATGATTCGAAGATTAGATACGAGCCTGCTCCTATCAATTATTACTTTGATGGGAATTGGGCTCGTTCAAGTTTATAGCTCCAGCTTTATTTTTGCGACTGAATCTTTTGGTGATGGTCTTCACTTTTTCGAAAGGCAATTGCTTTTTACGGTTCTTAGTTTTTTTGTGATGATCGTGATTGCGCTGACTCCTTGGCAATATATGGAGAGGTGGGGCTGGCTTTTGTGGATGGGTGCCGCAGGTTTGACGGCTTTGACTTTTGTTCCAGGTTTTGGGATTCGAGTGGGTGGCGCGGTCCGTTGGTTGAACGTGGGTTTCGGTCAGCGGTTTGAACCGAGTGAACTTTTAAAAATTACATTTTGTTTTTTATTTGCGACCTACTCTTTCAAAAAAACGCATTGGCTTGAAGGATTCGAATGGCCGGTTAAGATGGCCGTCCTTTGTATTCCTCTGTTGATGTTGTTAAAACAACCAGACTTTGGAAGTTTTGCTCTGATCGTTTGTGTAGGATTGGGATTGTTATTCGCTTTCGGTCTCAGGTGGCGATACATTATCGCGGCTCTTGCGATTGCAATTCCCGCTTTTTATATTTTGGTGATGAGTGTACCCTATCGGCGAGCTCGTGTTCTCGGATTTTTGGACCCATGGTCAGATCCTGAGAGTAAGGGCTTTCAAGTGATACAGAGTATGTTGAGCTTTCACTCGGGTGGACTGACCGGCGTTGGTTTAGGACAAGGACAAGGAAAACTCTTCTTTTTGCCAGAGGCCCATACGGATTTTACTCTGGCCGTTTTAGGTGAGGAGATGGGCTTTGTGGGATTTATTCTTCTCATGTTTTTGTATGGATTTATTGTATTTAAAGGCTTTCAAATCGCCATAAGAACAGGGAGCCCGTTTCGAAAAGCAGTGGCTTTGGGGCTAACGATGACATTTGCTTTGACCGTTTTTATCAATGTCGGAGTGGTTCTTGGAATTTTGCCCACAAAAGGTTTAACGCTTCCTTTCTTAAGTTATGGGGGAAGTTCTTTACTTACTAAAAGTCTCATGTTCGGATTTCTATTGGCGATAGAAAGAACGGATCGCGAAGAGAAGTCAAAGATCTCTTCCCACTTTCAAGCAAAGTGGTCGTGAACTGAGAGGAAACTCCAAAGTGACGACAAAAAAAATTGCAGTGATTGCGGGCGGTGGAACTGGCGGACATATTTATCCAGGTCTTGCGATCGCAAAAGCCATAATGGAACTGGAGCCGGGAATGGAAGTGCATTTTGTTGGCTCGCCTCAGGGGCTTGAGACAAAAATAGTTCCGAGAGAAGGTTTTCCGCTTCATTTGATTCACGTCGGGAAATTAAATTATACTGGCGGTATTTTTGGAAAAATAAAAACTTTGATTTTGCTCCCGTACGCTATTTTGCAATGTGCTTCTTTATTGTGGAGTTTAAAACCGGAAGTAGTTTTAGGTGTTGGTGGTTATGCTTCGGGGCCTTTTGTTTTAGTTGCGGCTCTCCTGGGATTTAAGACGGCGATTTGGGAGCCTAATGCGATGCCAGGAATGACCAATCGATGGTTGTCTCGATTTGTGGATCGATGTTACGTAGTTTTTGAAAGTGCGAAAGGTTACCTAAAAACTAAACGGGTCGATGCCGTAGGATTGCCAGTTCGAGATGCGGTCGAAAAAGTCCAAGGGCAAAGCACTCAAAGTAATGAGTTTAGAATTCTCGTTTTTGGTGGAAGCCAAGGGGCTCGTGCAATTAATAATGCGATGAAGGCCGCCGTTGAAAAGGGCGGGGATTGGTTAAAAGATCTACATTTGATTCATCAAACTGGAAGTCTCGACTTTGCCGATATTTTAAAGTCTTACTCGCAATCTAAACTTCATGTAGAAGCGCATGAGTATCTTCACAATATGCCAGAGATGTACACCTGGGCTGATTTGATTATTTGCCGAGCGGGAGCAAGCACGGTAGCGGAGATTTCTGCCGTCGGAAAACCGGCAATTTTTATTCCGCTCCCTTCGGCAGCCGATGATCATCAAAGAAAAAATGCCGAGGTTTTAGTTTCGGTCGGCGCAGGAAAAATGATTTTGCAAAAAGATTTAACTCCTGATTCGCTGATTCAGACAATTCAGGAATTACGCTCCTCTGAAAGTGTAAGAAAAGAAATGGCAAAAAAGGCTCTCGATTTTTACACGCCGAAAGCAGCGCATAAGACGGCTGAGAGTTTATTGAGTTTATAAGGCGCTTAAAATTTTTTTGTGAATTCATGGTCCTAGTCGATGACTTTTGAAAAACGGCTGTGTTAGTTTAACCTCATATGGCAAAAGTAGTTGTTTTTGATTTAGATGGAACCCTCATCGATTCTGAAAAGCATTGTTACGCTTCATTTGACTATGCCCTTGAGCCTTTCGGAATTAAAGCCACCAAAGAAATTCTAGAGAGAATTCGCGGTCGTGGTTCTTTTGATTTATTTGATCCGCTTTTAAAAAGTCCGGTGGAGAGAACAGAAGCGCTCGATCGCCTCAATTGGTTCTCGCTTGAATATGCGCACGAACAAACTCTTTATGATGGAGTCGAAGAGGTTTTGGATTCTATCAAATCAAAAGGCACTCCTATCGCCTTGTGGACGGGACGAGATCATATTTCTGCGGAGAAAACTCTCAAGCTTTTAAATATCCGAAATTATTTTTCCTACACTGTAGGCGCGTGTCTCGTGAAAAACAACAAGCCTCATCCCGAAGGATTGTTTCTAATCGCTAAAGAGCTTAAGCTTGATCCAAAAACGATTGTTCATGTGGGTGATCATCATCATGATGTTGAAGGCGCCAGGGCGGCCGAGGCGCTCTCTATTGGCGCGAACTGGCATACTTCTGAGCCTGAAAAAAAGTCATGGAAACACGAACCGCATCACCAGTTTAACTGTATCTTTGAGTTTAAGAACTGGGTAAATGATCGAATTAGTTCCAAATCACAAATTTGATACGGCGCCTATCCAGAAGGTACGGCGTACCTTCTGGATACCTTCTGGAGGGATTGATCACTTGCATGCGTTGATTGGATCCGAAGAAGCTTCGCGGAGCTTTTGTAGCTCGCGCACCGACATCTTGAAATCAGATGAAGAACAGCCGTGCTCTTCGATGTAAGAACGCATTTCTGCGAGTTCTACCTTAGCCATCGAAAGTTGCCAGATTGCCTTCACCTTGAACCACTCTGCTAAGTATTGGCAGGCGTAGTCTTTGTTTTCTGGCATCCACTCATCGGGAGAGCTATCGCTCTTTGAATTGTTAGCGTCGCCGAAAGAAGAGCGCAGTTGTAACTCTGTTTTCATGAAGTTTGCGTAATGGCAGCGACGCTGTTTGTTCCATTTGTAGGCGCCTGACAAGTAGGCATGCTTAAGCGGAACAAAATGATCAATTTGAATATCATCTGCTCGCATGTAGTAGGCGTCGGTATAAGGATCGTACCATTTGCCACTGACAACTGTGCACTTTTTTGAATCTTTAAATTTTACCGGCGTTTCAGAGTCGCGAATCAAGACAAATGCACGAGTATTTTTACAATCGCCTTCTGCCGGACGAATCCATTGTCCAAAATGTTTGTTGCGATCGTAAGCTTCGGGTTCTCTATGTAGTGGCGATGGGTTTGTTTGTATCCAACTTAGAAGATCGAGCACCGCATCGACTTCGTTTGCGACTAAAGCTTCGATCGAAGCGAGTGGGCTTGTCATCGCGTAAGCATCTTCAGTTTCCGGAACTGTTTGCAGTGACTTCCAGCTTAGGGCGCTTAACTCAACCGCAGTT
>JBFWYS010000188.1:0-7064 GCA_050186175.1 Pseudobdellovibrionaceae bacterium | reverse complement strand
CGATTAAAATTAAAAAATAGTTTTTCATTTATTTCTCCGTCATTTTTTCGTTATTTTTGAGTTATTGAGCATTGCATCCGCAGTTAATAGCGCACATCTGGGTACGATTGGATTGCGTGCGGAACCTTTTTCTTAAAAGAAGAACGGCCGCGACAACTGCAATCGTGACTCCCATGCCTTGAAGAAAATCATTTTCGCACACAAGCGCTTCGATGGCCCCGAAGCCTAATAGTCCCATGATGGGTAGGGTACAGCAAAGAGCACACAGGGCTCCCGCACCTCCAGCCAAAGCGATTAGTTTTGTCTTAATATTCTTTTTCATAAAGTGACCTCCATTTAGGTTTGTTAACTCTCTAAATGGACTCTAATGTCGGTCCTATACCACCAGGTCAAGTACCTATAAAAAGTTGTTAACGCGACGCTAAGGTGATAAGAACTCTCTCATGGAAAAGACCAAGAAGAGTTTCAGTACTGCCGACCTTATGAAGACATTTGCAATAGGCCGCAATACTTTGCGCCTCTATGAAGAAATGGGTCTCTTAGTCGGTATGAAGCGAACTGAAGCCAAATATCGACAGTATGGCTCCGAGCATTTTGATGATTTGAAATTTACGTTGGAAGCAAAAAAAGTAGGATTTACTTTATCCGAAATCAAAACGCTTCTTGATGTTCTTAGAAAAGATAAAAAAGTTACTTGCGGATCTATAGCAGAAGAAATTACTGGAAAAGTTAAAGAGATCGATGAACAGGTCTCTATCCTTAAGCAAAAGAAACAGTTTCTCGGACAATTTCTTGAAACTTGCAAATCAAATAATCCTGCAAATAAGTGCGATGTTATAGGTGCAGGATTCGATAAGAAAGCTTGCTGCCCAAAATGAATGTTCTATTTATGTGCGTTGCAAATTCAGCTCGCAGCCAACTTGCAGAAGGGCTGGCTCGTAAAGAGTTTCCCAATGCACAGATTATGAGTGCGGGTTCTCACCCAGGAAAACTCAATCCTTTTGCTGTGAAGGTGATGAGTGAAATTGGTCTTGATATATCAAAACATTTCTCCAAATCGGTCGATGATCTTTCTCCCGAATTTCTAGCGAACCTCGATTATGTTATCACTCTGTGCGCTGAGGAAGTCTGTCCAACCGTACTTGTTAAAGATGCAAAAAAATTGCACTGGCCGTTTCCTGATCCTGCAAGCAAAGACCCTCTTTCGGAAGAGGAATTCCTTGAGAGATTTCGAGTGGCTAGGGATAACATTCAAAAGAAAATTCGAGCATTCAAGACGGAGATTGGCGTGTGATTTCAAGTAAAGTCCTTTCGGAATTCTTGGGAACTGCGGGACTTCTTATCGTTGTTGTCGGCTCGGGGATTATGGGCGAGACTCTGGCTTCAGGAAATTCCGCCGTGGCTTTGCTTGCGAACTCGCTGGCCACTGGTGCGGGCCTCTATGCTCTCATTCAGACTTTTGGTCCCATTTCAGGAGCCCATTTTAATCCGGCGGTGAGTTTTATCGAATGGAAATGGAAAAAACTCTCTACAAGAGATTTTTTGAAATACCTTTCAGCTCAGGTTCTTGGGGCTATCGTTGGAGTCTTCTTAACTCATGCCATGTTTGGACAGGCTATTCTTCAACTTTCAACTACGAATCGGACCGAGTTTAGGTTTTTCCTATCTGAAATCATCGCCACTTTTGGCCTAATATTGGTAATTGCCCTATCGGGGAAAAAGAACGTATTTGCAACACCTTCGGCCGTTGCTCTTTACATTACTTCGGCCTACTGGTGTACCTCATCAACATCTTTTGCAAATCCAGCCGTGACTATAGCTAGAAGTCTTACAAATACATTCTCGGGGATTCTCTGGACGGGCTCCTTTGGATTTATTATTGCGCAACTCGTTGGAGCTACGATTGCTTATAAAATTTCGAAAGTTTTATCTGCATAGATCGTAGCTGGACCAGAGCGCACTCGAAACTATTTGTTAAAGTATATATTCACCTCATAAGCCCGCGCATATGGATACTTTTTTATACAAACGCATTTGCCAAAGTGTAGAGGGTGTTCCCAATCATTGGTACAGGTGCCTAAGCAACTGAGCTCCCGATTTTTTGAATAACTCTATAGTCATTGAAAACACGATGGGCAGTTTCATAGGAGCAGTTGAGCCTATTTTTTACCGCTGTTGGATTTTTAGCTCCAATTTCAATCGCAGAGATAATGTCAGCGCGCCAGTTGCAGCCGAACAGTAAGCGGTTATGAATAAAAATATTATTCTTAGCCCAAAGGTCGCGCTTTGTGATTTTCTTTTCATCAACTGGATTCATCTCAGAAATTTCCAAACTAAATTTAGCAAATCATAGGCCCGTGCATACGGATACTTTTTTATGCAGACACATTTTCATACTCCGAGTGATTTAATAATATTTTGGTGAGTAATGAATTCTTCCACTTCTCTAAGAGACTTTGCTCCTATTGGAATATCAATGCCAAGAAATTTCTGACCTTGATATGTCTCTTTCCAGGTCCTCCGGATGCCGGCCATTTCAGAAATTGTTTCTGCGGACTCGGCGCGCTTCTAAAGAAAGGTGTCGTCAGGTTTATAACCCCAAGGTCGTCGTCTCAAATCAAAATGAGACGACAAAGAATTTCTCCAAGTTATTAAGAGTTCTTAATCATTCTCTAATCGGATCAGAATATTCATCACCGAATAGATTTCCAGAGAGCACATTGATGTGTGGGGTGTTTATGAAGCAATCAGGTCGATATCTCTGCTTTAATCTGGGTAAGGAAGAGTTTGCCATCGCTCTTATTTCCGTAAGAGAAGTTTTGGCAATGCCGACCCTAACCCCCATTCCTCAAAGTCCTTCCCATTTCTTGGGCATTACAAATTTACGGGGTCAGATCATTCCCGTCATAGATTTGCGCAGCAAGCTCGGAATTAAGTCGATTCCTTCGGAGGAAAATGCCGTTGTCATTCTCGAGTTCGGAGAAAGTCCGATTGGGGTGGCGATAGACCAGGCCAACTCTGTTCAACAGGTTTCCGGCGAAGAGCTCAAGGATAAGCCCAATTTAGGTCATCTCAGAGGGAACGACTATATCGAGGGAGTCTTCAGGAGAGAAGAAAACCTTATTTTAATATTGAATATTGATAAGGCTCTTTCGGATCAAGAGCGCTCCGTTGCAAAGAAAGCACAGCAAGCGGCTTAAGTTCGTTAGCGAAAGGATATTTATGAAATTTTTAACAAAAACATCTCTTAAAATAAAACTAATTGGCTTCGTTTTGCTCGTGATTTTCATCATAGGGGCAGGCAGCTACTACAGTATGCTTAAAATGGATGAGCATCTTCGACATGAGATCATGGATGTCTACGCGGAAAAAGCGCGTAGCTTATCTGAAAAAATTGCGGCTCAATTTTATGAGCGTTACGGCGATGTTCAGGCTTTTGCGATTAATGAATCAATTCAAAGTCTAGATGAAAAACAGATGCAATCGGATTTAGATTCCTACATTGCGATTTACGGAATTTATGACTTGATTCTTGTGGTCGATGTAAATGGCAATTTTATTGCTTCGAGCCGCAAAGATTCTTCCGGTTCAGAAATAAATCAAAAAAATCTTAGATCTAGTAATTTTTCTCAAGAGTCTTGGTTTCGCGCTGCTATCAATGAAAAATTCACGGATGATTTAAAACATGGACTGCTTGGAACTTATTTTGAAGACCAAAATCTCGATCCAGTTATGAAACTTGTTAACAGCCGTGACACCGTTGGAACTTCTTTTACCACTGTGATCAAAGACGTAAACGGAAAAGTTGTTGGGGTTATTACGAATCGCGCGAACAATAAGTGGATCAATGCGGAGATGGAGGTCATACAAGAAAGTCTGAGTGCCGCCGGCTATCCTCATGCGGAGATTACCCTGCTTAACAAGGAAGGACTTGTAATTGGAGACCTGAATCCTAATTCGGGAAGTAACAAAGTCACTTATGACCTAGAAAAAAGTTTTTTAAAGGAAAACTTTAAGGATATTCAGGTTCCTGCGGGAGCAGAAGTTGTGGCTGGAAAAAGTGGAGCCATGATTTCCTTTGATACGAATGACAACGGAGAAAATGTCGTAGGGTTCAGTCACATTGACCAGCCCAAGTGGATTCCTTCAATTGGGTGGAACGTGGTGGTTCATAATAGCGCCGAAGAGGTTTTTGCTCCCGCCATGGCCACACGTAATTTGTTTTTTATGATTTTGTTCGGCGCCGTGATCGTGTCACTTGTGACAGCTATTTGGTTTTCGTTGAGTGTGTCAAACGCACTCTCGATGACCGCTAAATCTCTAGAAAAAAATTCGTCAGAGCTTTCGAGTGCATCTCAAAAAATTGCACTGTCCTCAGGCCAACTGTCCTCGGCTTCAACCGAACAGGCCGCTGCCCTCCAAGAAACTGTCGCAGCTGTTGATGAAATTAGTGCGATGGTCGATAAGAACGCAGACTCCGCAAATAAATCAAAGGAAACTTCTGAGCAGAGTCGAGAAGCGGCATTGCGCGGTCGCAAGATCGTCGAAGAAATGCTTCAAGCTATTCATGAAATCGACGAAACGAATCAGGAAGTCTCTAATCAAATGGAGGCGAATAACACCCAGATGCTAGAAATTACAAAACTCATCGGTGACATCGGTTCAAAAACAAAAGTGATCAACGAGATTGTATTTCAAACCAAGTTACTCTCTTTCAATGCATCTGTAGAGGCGGCTCGAGCTGGAGAATACGGAAAAGGATTTGCAGTTGTGGCAGAAGAGGTTGGCAATCTTGCTCAAATGAGTGGAAGCGCGGCTAAAGAAATTTCTACTTTGTTAGAAGAGTCTGTTCAAAAAGTGCAAACAATAGTAAACGACTCAAAGGCCAAGGTGGACCGAGTCATAGGAGCCTCAAAAGAAAAAGTTGCAACAGGTGCGCAGACGGCAAAAAGTTGCAATGCCGCCCTAGAAGAGATTTTGGAAACAGTTTCATCTGTTGATACATTGGTCTCAGAAATTGCAATCGCCTCTCAAGAACAGGCAACCGGAATTCGCGAAATTTCAAAA
This sequence comes from Pseudobdellovibrionaceae bacterium, assembly GCA_050186175.1. GTDB lineage: Bacteria > Bdellovibrionota > Bdellovibrionia > Bdellovibrionales > Bdellovibrionaceae > JBFWYS01. The sequence continues at coordinate 1,997 of JBFWYS010000188.1, read as the reverse complement.
GCTGTCGGGCAAATGGAAGAAGTCACACAGCAAAATTCACGTGCTGCCGAAACCTCTGCGGCGGCAGCAGATCAACTTAAGGCACAATCTGGACTATTGAATGGCATTGTCCAAGACCTCGTGATGTTGATCTCTGGGACAAAAGGAAAAGGTTCTTCGCAAGTAGATGCAGTTGCGCCCGTAATTTCTATCCAAAAAGGCAAGATAAGGAATATGGAGGTCGTTGCAGCCAAAAAATCTAGCGGCGACGATATTATCCCTGCGGAGTCCGATCCAGGTTTCAAAGAATAACCCAGACTCGACCTAACGGGAGTCGTTATTAAGTTCATGATTTGAATAGCCGATTTAGAAATATGGAGGATGAGCTTGGCCGAGATTCTGCTTGTCGAGGATTCTAGCGAATATCAAAAAATTGTTCTTCGAACACTTGGGCATCACCATGTGGTTTGTGCGAAAACCGGTGAGGAGGCCCTGAGTCTTCTCCAAAATCGCCATTTTTCTCTAGTTCTCCTCGATATCCATTTACCTTACAAAGACGGATATTCGGTTTTATCTGAAATTCAAGCAGATCCAAAAATTGCTGATATTCCCGTGATCTGTCTGACAGGAAAGAGTCAAGTCACAGACAAGATTACGGCCTTCAGTTTAGGAGCCGACGATTACATTGTGAAGCCGTTTGACCCTTTGGAGTTGCGCGCACGTATTGATGCAAAACTCTCGAAAGCTTTGAAACTTGATGCCAAATCCAAAGTTGTGAAGATAGATGACATCGAGATCGATCACGGAAGTCATCGTGTTTTCATTCATGGCAATTCAGCTGAAGAGATTTTTTTAACACCAACTGAATTTAAGTTATTAGCGCATCTTGCTCGGAGACCAGAACAGGTTTTTTCGAGGGAACAATTGCTGACCGCAGCCTGGGGCGACGACTCATCAATTTTAGTTCGTGCGGTTGATGTTCATCTATGTTCACTTCGAAAGAAGTTGGGATCCCGTTCTAAATCATTAAAAGCAGTACCTGGAGTTGGTTACAAATTTTCCTCCCTTAAAAAGAAAACCCTTAAAAAGGCCGCCTAATGAAAAAAAATATGAAAAAAAGGAGGGAGTCATTTGATCTCAGTCCTTTTTTTTATTCTTCCCGCGAACTGATGTGTATTGCCGGCCGAGACGGCTACTTCAAAGCGGTCAACAAAGAGATGTGTCGAATTCTCGAGTATTCGGAAGCAGAATTTCTGGCAAAACCTTTTGCCGGCTTTATTCTTTCCGAGGATTTAGAAAAAGTTAAGCAAGCTGTTGAAAGTGCAGTCGAAGGGTTCTCAATTCCAGAGTTTGAAGTGCGCTTTGTTTCTAAAAATAAAGAGATAAAATGCATTTCGTGGAGCTATTCCTGCGTCGGAGATCTTCTCTATGGGTCGGGGCGCGATGTCACTGAAAATAAATTGTTTCAGCAGACTCTTATGGAAATAAAGAAGAATTTAAAATTTATCCTCGATAATGCTCCGGTCGCTCTTTTTGTAACAGATTCGGATGGAGTTTTGCTGAGTTCTCAAGGGAAGGCCTTAAAAAAGGCAGGGGTGTCTCCTAATCAGAACGTTGGAAAAAATCTCTTTGAATTGTACAGTGATCGTCCCGAGGTCCTCGAGGCTCTAAAAAAAGCTTTGGGTGGAGTGGAGTCTACAATCACCGTCAAAGCCGGGGAGTTGGTTTTTGAAAGCTGTTTTTCTCCTATTGTAGACGACTCAAGCGAGGTTATAGGTTGTATCGGGGTTTCTGTGGATGTGACCGAAGAGGCCCTTGCGCGAGAAACGGCCCTTCAGCTCCAACAGAATTTAATAGTGCAAATTGCCGCAAAGGAAAAGGCGGCGAATCAAGCCTCCATTTTAAAATCAAATTTTTTGGCGAATATGAGTCATGAAATTCGAACGCCATTAAATGGAATTTTGGGAATTGTAGATCTGCTTCTGGAAACCTCTCTCACGAATCAGCAAAGAGAATAT
>JBFWYS010000187.1:0-7069 GCA_050186175.1 Pseudobdellovibrionaceae bacterium | reverse complement strand
TCTTTAACCTCCACACAAAAAACTGATCAAAAAAAAGATTTCGTAAACTTTGCATATGAACCGCACTTTTTGCCAAATCCACCGGAGGAGATACAGCCACAAATTGATCTAAATTTCCGGCTGGAGAATCGCTGTCTTCTCCGACCATTTTCAGAGTCATATTAGCTCCTAATGAATAACCAACCTGAGTTACCGGCGATCTTGGGAATTTTTGTTTTAACCATTTTAAAACGGTTCGACTGTCTTCACTACGACCGCTGTGATAAGGATTTTTAGCAAGGCCTCCGCCCACACCACAACCACGTAAATTGATACGAAAGACGGCGATTCCTTTTTGCAAAAGTTGATGAGTAATTCGAATCATGTATGTGGATGTGTGTGCACCGGCCAAACCGTGCACAGCCAAAACTAATCGGTCTCCGTCTTTCCAGCCGGGTGGAGTATTCTCAACGACTCGAATGACATCGCCGTCATCTAAGGTAATGTCATGCAAATGAGCTGAAGTTTTGTCGGGTAAATGTGGCCAAAATGTACTGGCCACCGTCTGCAAAAACCCGGTCGGCAAAAAGGGATGGGGCTCAAATGCCGGCCAATCTAACCTTTTAAGAAAATCAGTTTGGTGCATCGATATCGACTGTCGGACGTTCCGAGAACTCGATGCGAATCTCAAAAAAATCGCCCTTTAATTTTACTTTTTCGGGAATTCCATCATTGCCGTAACTTGAATAATCCGCACGAAATGTAGGGGATCCTAAAACTTTAATGATCGCGGGTCGTCCCGAGCCATCACTCGACAAGACTTCAGTGTATCCTTTTAAAGCTCCGTCTCCTGGTAAGATTAAAGCCCTGCGAAGAGCTTGAAAGTAAGTGTTAATGCTCTTCTCTTCTTTTTTGAGTTTAGAGTCAAAAATCTGCGAAGAAACCTCACCTGTCTCTAAATTTTCCGCGTACCTAAAAACGGCTGTCCCGAAAGCGGAGATACCCAACAGGTTTAACTCCTTATCATCTAAAGTCAGAATGCCGTTAACATTTAAGGGTCTTGCGTTTTCTTCACCCTCTTTTTCCCGAAGTTTTACTACGGCCTTATGTTTGTATTCACCTTTTGGGAACAAAAGATTTTCAGCATCCATATCTTTAAATTTAGGGATTGAAGAGCAGGCACAGACAAAAACAGTACAAAGTAAGAAAAGTAAATTCATGATTTTCATTCTGATATTAAGCAGGAAATCGTTAAAACTGGCAAGTCTTGACGAATGGATCCTAGGCATCAGAGACTAATACGTTGCAGCAGGCTCCGCTGGCAGTGACAAGAGTCCAAGAATTGTTCATTTTCTCCCCAGCTAACATTCTCCATAGGAGAAATATGACTAGAGAACTTTTGTCTTCTATGGGCTGGATCCTTATCCCCATTGGATTTATGCTATCGATGACTCCTTTGGTAAATTCTGCCGGTGCTTTGACGTTTGGAATTTTCTCCGCACTTATCTGTGGCAATCCTTACATTCATAAAACTAGAAAGTGGACGCGTCCCCTTCTTGCTTGGAGTATCGTTGCTCTCGGAGCCGGAGTTAATTTATTGGCACTCACCAAGGCTGGAACTGAAGGAATTTTATTTACGGCTCTGGGTCTCTCGATCACTCTCGGTGTCGGACATTTGATCGGTAAAGTGTTAAAAACAAATTCGATGATCTCTATTCTAACTAATGTAGGAACTGCTATTTGTGGAGGAAGCGCGATCGCTTCGGTTTCTTCAGCTTTGGGTGCAAAAGATCGCGATATTTCGGTTTCCCTGGGAATTATTTTTATCCTGAACGCAATCGCACTTGTTATCTTTCCTCCGCTTGGCCACGCTTTTGGTTTGTCAGAAAATCAATTCGGTCTTTGGGCGGCCCTTGCTATTCACGATACAAGTTCGGTCGTCGGAGCGACTCTTCAATACGGAAGCCATGCTCTTGAAGTTGGAGTAACGGTAAAGCTGGTGCGCGCACTCTGGATTATCCCAGTGACTCTATTGTTAGTAAAAATTTATAAAAAGGCAGATCAACAATCAGGTGCACTTAAGTTTCCATGGTTCATTCTAGGGTTTTTGATGATGTCGGCGGCTATGACATGGATTCCTTTTTTAGAAGCTTTTCGTGAACCGATAGCAACTATCGGAAAACATACTTTAAAGGGAACTCTTTTTCTTATAGGTGCTGGTTTAACATTTGAATCTCTTAAAAAAGTAGGAGCCCGCCCTCTCATTCATGGAATAGTCCTGTGGTTTCTGGTGGCCAGCGGAAATCTTTTAATTATTTTATTTTTAACGACCAGATAGGCCTAGAATTTTCCTCGTATTGAATACTTCCTAAGACCTTTTAGGCCCGCCGACCACAAGCCCTACCCACAAAACCGTCTCATCTTGAAACGTCCTTAATCTTAACTCTTGCAAACTTCCCAAAATGAATTATCAAAATAGCGCTTAACTCTTTGACAGCAATTTTCACGAAATCGTCAAAGTCTCTGACGTCTCATCGAAAAATGCGAAAAATTTTGCGGCTTTAAAAAAGAGGAGCATAATGGACTCATAGTTCAGGACAGACCGAACTCTAACAAGGACGCTGATATGAAAAAGATAACACTCCTCCTCTGCAGTACGTTATCTACATTATTAATTACAGCTTGTCTGCCCCAAGAAGAAAAAGGGACGACAACTTCGAAGGAAGGAACAACTGGAAGTACTGAACCTATATTTGTGGTTCAGCCAGCTCCTACTCCTCCTCCAGGAGCTTCGGATCAACAGCCGGCACCGGCACCGGCACCATCGCCGACTCCGTCTTATCCAAACGGAAGTACTCCAACTATTACTATTAATAACGGAGCGGCATTTACATCTAGCTTAGCAATGATCGTAAATGTTCTTTACGATGGCGAAGTCAGCCAAATGAAGATCACTCAAAACGATAATTGTTCAGGCGGGATGTGGGGACAATATCCTTTTACCGGAAGTTTTTCTGGTTCATTAACAATCCCGGCGGCCCAACAAAATAATGCAGCTTATGTTTCTGTGCAATTTAGAGATTATGACTTTAGAGCTTCACCTTGTTTTAAGAAGTCTATCGTTCATGATAATAGAGCACCCAACATTTTATTCCAAACTTATCCAATCACAGCTCTTGAAGAAGGCAACACGACTCAGATTATCTACGAAGTAACTGATCCAGGTATCGGACTTCAATCTGTGAAATGTCGCCTCAACACAATTACTCAAGATTGTGCTGGTGGACGAGCAATTGTGAATGTTCCAGCGATGGCTCCAGGAACATATACATTCGAAATCATAGCAAAAGATAAGTTCGGCTTTGAATCGACAAGTTCTGTGACTTGGTTAGTAACTGCAACTTCTAAAAAAATCACTCATAACATTACTGTTGATGAGTATCGCAAGTGGGATATCTTGTTTGTGATCGATAACTCAGGTTCAATGGAATATGAGCAAACGAATATGGCTCAAAGAACTCAGAACTTCCTCTCAGTTCTTCAAGGGCTTGATTGGCAAATCGCAATCACGACCACAGATGCTAGAACTGGCAACTATATAGGAAGTGATGGTCGATTTCTTCAACTTAACGGAATGGCCGGTCAATATGTATTAAACTCAACAATGAATGGGCCTCAAGCTCAAGTGGCTTTAAGCAACACTCTTCAAAGACCAGAAACGGGAAGTAGTCAGGAGCAAGGTATTGCGGTTACTTATCGTACAATAGAAAGATATGTAGCAGGTAATCCGACTCATCAAAGCTTTATACGTTCAGGTGCCAACTTTGCTGTCGTTCTTATATCGGACGAAGATGAATCCGCAAACGGCACGAAGAATGACCCGCAAAGCCTAGTGAATTTGATCCAGACTACATTTAATGGTCAAAAGAACTTTCTTTATAATTCGATCGTAACAGTTCCGGGCGACCAGCCTTGTTTAAGTACAAATGGCTATACTTATGGTGAACGCTATAAATTGATGTCAGGACTTACCGGTGGTGTGATGGGTTCTGTATGCGAAGCTGACTACGCAAGCCAGTTAACTGGAATTGCAGACAAGATTCGCAACATGGCTAAGACGTTTACTTTGAGCTGTGTTCCACTCGCAGGGAAACCAATCACCGTCACAAAGAATGGAGTCGCTGTCACAAATCCGTTCACAGTTAACGGTGTTCAACTTAGTTTCGAGACAGCAATTGATCCAGGTGATTACGAAATCGTTTATCACTGTTTGGCTGATTAATTTCTACCAAAGCTATCTGAGGAAAAGGAGAGCCTGGGAAACCTGACTCTCCTTTTCTATTAAGCCCAAGAGTTTTTATAATCAATCGTGTATTCTCTAAGTGTCCTTGGCTTACGACCCAAAACTTTTTCTACTGAGTCTGTAAGACGAGCATTGTAACCCTCTTTTAAGAATCCAAATATCAATAACATAAAATCCACATAGTCTTCTTTGAGACCGAAAGACAAAAGGGTCTTTTTCAAGATCGCTGGATCCAGATCGGAATAAACGACTTTCTTTCCTGTAACTGATGATATCATATCTGCAACCTCTTCGTGAGTTACAGATTCAGCACCTGTTAGGTCCAAATCCTGATTGTTAAATTTATCTTCGATAAGAAGTTTTGCGACGACTTCAGAAACATCTCGAGTGTCTACAAAACTTGTCTTCGCGTTTCCAGCCGGCAGAGCTAATTGACCTTGAAGGACTCCATGTAGCCAAAAGGAATTAAAATTTTGTAAGAACCAATTTGGGCGAATGATATTGTAATTCAATCCAGATTTTTCAAGTTCAATTTCAGCTCGTCGCATTGGAGCCGTGTCGACTGCATTCGCTCCCATCGCAGTCATTAAAACGACTTTTTCAACTCCTCGTCTTTTTGCTTCTTGAATCAAAGGCGACATCATCGCGTATTGATCTGCATAACCTGCAGGGGACAAAATAAACACTCTTTGAATTCCATCAAATGCATTTTTAAGTCCTTCGCCTGTTGCCAGATTCACGCGTACCTGCCAGACACCATCTTGTTTTTGGGAGGCTTCTTTGCTAGTAGTTGCTGTAATTTGGTGGCCTTGTGCTTTTAGTATTTGAACCAAGTTCGAACCAACTGTTCCAGAGGCCCCGACGATCAAAACTGATTTTTTCATGATTATCTCCTTATCGACTTTTGGTCGAATTCTCTTTTATTAGTCATTGTTACTTTTGGGATCGCTCCCATAAATGTAATATCGCCGATTTTTCAATTGTTGATTAGACACAATAATTGTAATATAATGTTGCTCTAATGCAACAATAGCGAAACGGATAATCGGGTGGAAATTGAGTCAATTCGCATATTTGTAAAGGTTGTTCAGCTTGGAAGCTTTTCTAAGGCGGCTGAAGTATTGAGATTACCCAAGTCCACTGTGAGCCGGACTGTGAGCGGCCTTGAAAAAGAAACTTCTACAAAACTTCTCCTTAGAACAACACGAAGCCTAACTTTAACGGCCGGCGGGCGTGCTTTTTACGAAAGCTGTTTGGGACCGGTGCAAATCCTTGAAGACGCGAGAAAGTCTCTTCATGGCCAAGATAGTATTTTATCTGGTTTGATTCGATTGACCGCTCCTGAGGATCTTGGAGCTTATGTAATCTCGCCTACCATTGGAGAAATCAGCAAACAGAATCCTGATCTATTTTTTGATATTAATTATACCGATCAAGTAATCGATCTTGTTAAAGAGGGTTATGATATCGCTATTCGTATAGGTAAATTAAATCCAAGTAGCTTTAAGGCCACGCGCTTAGCTGAAATTGTTCTAGTGCCAGTTGCTTCTCCTGAATATTTGAAAATGAAATCCAAAATTAAGACACCTAATGACTTATCAGATCACCCTTGTCTCACTTACAGACTCAACTCGATCAATCCAAAATGGCAACTCTATTCAAAAAAAGGATCGAAATCGGTTTCTATAAAAGCAAGCGTGACAAGCAATCAAATGACGAGCCTTATGAATATCGCTATGAGTGGAGCCGGTATCGGCTTACTCCCTCATTATCTTTGCCAAAAACATATAGAAGAAAGTCGATTGGTACGAATTTTACCTGACTGGACTGGAACTTCTTTTCCGTTTTGGATGGTCACACCCATGTCGACTTCAAGTTCGGCTCGCTTAAAACTCACGGCGGATCGCCTCGCAGACTCAATTCGCAGAAAGTTATCAGCATTGTAAAATCGAAAAAACGGAGTTTCCTAAGAAACTCCGTTTTACATCGGTTCATTGCTTACTGGTTTGTAAACAACTACACTCGACGCGAAGTGCGTGAACCACGATTGCTTTGGAAGTTCCGATCGCTTTTATGATCGGAACCTTTTTTTGCCGTTCGAGTTCCTCGTGTACCTTCATGTAAATCTTCATCGTTTTCGAAGTCTCTTAAATCACGACGGGTAGACCCGCTCATTGAGTATCCCTCCCTGTCGTCGCGATAACCATAATCATTTGCTCCATAACGATCCTGGCGGCTACCGAATCTTTCATTGCGTTCATAGTCTTCATTACGGCCTTCACGTGACCCTCTTCTCGAGCCACCTCTTTCCATTCGATCCCAATCTCCGCTTCCAGATGAACCATATCTTTCTTCGTCGGCACGATAAGACCGAGATCCCTCTCTTTCTATGTCCTCGTCAGAACGGTCTCTGGTTGAACGATAAGAGCTTTCATCGTCATAATTGTCATTGTCAGCAAATCGTCCTGTATTACGACGATCTTCAATTTCTTGATCATCTGTCCATCGGTCCAACTGACGACGGCTTCCACCGTTCATCTGAGGATCGTCATAATAAGAAGGTGTTCCTCGGCCTTCGCTTCTACGCGGGGAACTTATCTCAGCCATGTAGTCATCATTTTCATCACCTGCCGCACGAGTCGATCGAGAAGACGTCGACCTCCCATTTTTTCCAGAAGCCGACTTTGCCTTACGTGTTGATTTTTTTGACTTTGAACTCATAGAAGCTGGCAGGGTGCCCTTCCTCTTTGACGAAGATCTCGATGTGCTTGCTCTTAAGGCTAAGAC
>JBFWYS010000186.1:0-7070 GCA_050186175.1 Pseudobdellovibrionaceae bacterium | reverse complement strand
GCTTCTAAAGCTTGTGCCGAAATCGTATTTCACTCGTATCGGAAATCTTTTTTTGAAAAACAGCCGGAGAAAAAAATCGCTTCAGCCCGGGCCGGAAATGTGATTGGTGGCGGGGATTGGGCTGTCGACCGGATCGTGCCGGATTGTGTTCGAGCCTGGGAAAATAAAAAGAATCCAAATATTCGAAATCCGAAATCAACAAGACCTTGGCAACATGTGCTTGAGCCTTTAGGTGGATATCTGGTTTTAGGTGCTTGTCTGTTTCAAGGCCAAAAAGATGTGATTGGTCAGTCTTTTAATTTTGGTCCTGGGCAAGATGCCGTGCAAACGGTAGATGTACTTCTCAGAAAAATGACGGCGGAATGGGGAAATGATGTGAGCTGGATTGTGGCTACACCACTTGATTCCCATAAAAAAGAATCGAACTTGTTACAGCTCAATTGCGACCGCGCTTGGAATCGTCTTGGGTGGAAATCAAAGTTGTCTTTTGACGAGGCAGTTCAGATGACAACGCTGTGGTACCAGAGTCATCTGAAAGAACCAAAATCACTCGTGGATTTAACCAAAAAACAGATCGCAAGTTACCAGATAAAACTCGAAGCCAATGTTTAAATTTGCGTTCCAAGAAGCTTGGAAATCAGAAGAAGGCTGCTTCAATATTGATGGCATTTCGAGAAGCCAGCCGTTTTAGGACTATGCGGGCCATTGAGGGTCCGACCAATCTCAAAGCTAAAATTTGTTTAATTTCAGCCGGTAACTTTGGTGAAAAACAAGTTACTGGGCTAGAAGAATCTAAATTCGTCCGCTCTCAATCAAAGTTTTTTACGAACCGTAATATGAATCACGCCACCCTTACTGAAAAGGGTTTCAAGGAGTGTCATGGCCACAGCAATTGCTAAAAAGGGCAGAGAAAAAAGCGCGATAAGTGTTGCAGAAAAATAATAGCCACCGTTCTTTTGATATTTTTTTCGAGCTTTTAAAATTTTGTAAGCCATATTGAAGTCAGTCGGCAAAAGATTCAACAAGCTTTGCCACCAACCATACACACCGTACTCAAAAGATTTTAGAGTGATATGCTGAACTTCGAATCCTTCATCCTCTATAAGTTTTCGTGCCGTTTTTGGAGTGTAGTGAAAAAGATGTCGTGTTGGATCTAGATGAAACCATTTTCCTCGAAAGACCATTGCTTGAAGACTATTGATATTTGGAATTGAGACAAAAAGACGCCCGGAGGGCTTCATAAGCTCCCGAATTTGCACTAAGACCTCTTTTGGATTTTTAATATGCTCGAGAGAATGCCATAGAGTAATGAGGTCAAATGATTCTTTATGTTTTTGTAGCTCTTCAAATTTAAAGAGAGAAATCCCTTTTTGCTTGAGAGCTTTTTGCCCTGGTTCAGAGGGCTCAAAGCCGAATTTCTTCCAGGTTTTTGGCAGATTCTCTAAGTAGGTTCCGTCTCCACATCCGATATCAAGGACTTTGCCAGGAGTAAGGTTCCTCACCGTTAAAAACTGTCTCTCTATTTGAAAAAGAGAAATCATCATTCGATTTATGAGACTATTTTCAGCGGCCTGTTCTCCGTAATAACCATCTTGATAAAGATCTTCGAGTTCTTTCTCAGGAATAGAGCTTAAGTCGCTATAGACGATATTCGATTCGGGAGAAATTCGGACCGGAATTTTTTTTCCCACTGGGTGTTCAGCATTTATTCCCCAAAAGAGAACCTTGTCATTTGTGGCATTAAGAGATTCATTGTTAGTCATAATAGTTCTTTCCCAAAAGAAGACCAAAGGCGTTGCGAACAATTGCGTTTTTGGAAAGTTTTTGAAGGAGGCTCAATTCACTCTCGTTTCGTAGTTCCAGAGGGAGATTTTTCTTTGGCGGTCTTCAAATACCGGTTTCATTCCGAAATTTAAGAGAGTGTCCCGTTCGCGGTCGTTTGAGTAGGCGATTAGAGCTGAATTTTGAATTAAATTGACATTTAGCTTTAGAAATTTATCCATCACAAGGCTATCAAACGGATTGAACATGAAAATCAATGTAGGTCGCTCAGGAAGTTTGTACTCAGTAGCATCAGCAACAAAGAAGCTGATATCGAGAGGATGCTTTTTTTTAGCTGACTGAAGGTTGTATTCTGCTTTTTGCACAAGTGAAGGATCAAAATCATAGCCAGAAATTTTTTGAAATGGATATTTAGAAGCGTAAAAGCAAGGTTTGCCCATTCCGCAGCCTACATCGACAAAGGAATAATTTTTGAGATCAACGATTTTGGCCACGACCGTAATAAGCCTTTTAATATTCAGGCACCACGCGGCTTGGTAAGCAGTTGCATTTTTTTGAAATTGTGAATTTGTACGAAGCTGATCTTGAGTGAGAACTGTTTGAGTGGAGATGCCGTACTTTTTATCAAAGCGGTCGTCGAGCCAATTGGCGTAGCTGCGAACCCAAAAATCTTTGCTTATGTACTTCATCAGAACCTCAAAAGCGCGAATGTTTTAAAGAGACTTTTAAAGCATATTTGCAAAACTGAAAGCACGCCACAATTAAAGGCAATCGTTCGACATTTCGAATAATATGCCAGTACCACTTAGCAGCTCTAAGTTTTTTGCTTGAAACTGAGCCCATAACAACACGGTAGCGAGCTAAATCCTCTTGAATTCCGAGGGCCACAAATCCCTTTTTCAGAATCGAAAGCCAAAGAACAAAATCATCGTAAGGTTCATTGGCCATTATGAGCGGTCCCGTTTTTCTTCGATCCACCATGGTCGTTAGAGTTGCGATGACGTTATGTGACAGCAGTTGTTCATAACTGACCTGAAGCGGAATGGAAACAAGTCGGCCCGTTTGTTCTGGATTGTTGGTGAATCGACGATATTGCGAAAACGAAAAAGCAGATTGTTTCTCGAGCATAAAATTTAGTTGTCGCTCGAGTTTTTGAGGGAGCCAAAGATCGTCGGCATCTAAAAAACAGACAAGCTCACCCTTGGAATGATTCAGAGCATTTTGCCGTGCTAAAGCCGGGCCCGCATTTGTTTGTTTTAAAGCCTTGATGCGGGGATCTTTGGCGGCCCAATCTTGAAGGAGTTGATAAGAATTGTCCTTGGAGCCATCATCAACAATGATCATCTCCCAATTTTGATAGGATTGTTGTCTGACGGACTCAATTGTCTCGGAAATATATTTTTCTGCATTAAAGCAGGGAGTAATAATCGAAATAAGAAGTGAGGAACTTTTCTCTAGCGGCATATCGGGTCAACTTAGCATGGACCATCTTCAAATTCATTAGCAAATAAGTGACAACCGTGCCAAAATTACGGCATGTTATATCGAGAGAAATCTGAAAAGGACTGAATTGGACGACAAAAATAAACTGATTCGTTTGAAGGCCCTCCACGATCGAAAGCATAAGGTCTTTCTGGCTTTGAGCGATTTAGGTCTTTTGGCTCTTGCCTTTGTTACGGTTGCTGGATGGCGTTTTCAGGGTGATCACTCGGTTCTTTTTATCCGTTGGGATTTTGCTTTTCCATTACTTATTACGTTGTTTTCGCTCTATGTTTTTGGTGCTTACGACTTAAGCGGTCAGCATCGGTTTAGAACATTATTGTTGCGGTATTTGCTCGCGGTTTTTGTAAGCTTTTTGCTTCTTTTGATTATAAGTTACTTGTTTGCTTTGGGAAGAGAAGGTCTTTGGGGCCGTGGAGTTCTTTTAGGATCTTTGATTTTATATTTTATTCTAGGGGCTTTTAATCGCACGATTTTTTGGAAACTGATCAAAAGGGAAGTCCTCAAGAAAAAATATTTGGTTTTAATTTCTTCAAATTTTTTTGAAGCCTTTAATCGGGACGTACAGAGAACAGCGTTGGCCGGCAGTTTTGATTTTTTAATTGATTTGAAATCCGAAAATTCAGATATGTCGAGGGTTGTTGGCGCCTGGGATGATTACACCGTTCAGCTGGCCGACAACTATTCAAAAGTAATTCTCGCACCTTCTGGAGAGTTTAGCAGCGAAGTGGTTAAGGAGCTTTTAAGGGGGCGTGTCGTTGGACAAGATATCGAGGATCTTGTTGATTTTTACGAAGTGATGTTTGGAAAAGTTCCTTTGTTTTATTTGCATGAATGGCTTTTGATTTCGACTCCCGGATTTTATTTGAATCAGAGTCCGGTGCGATATCGAATGAAAAGACTTTTTGATGTTTTATTCGCAGGAATTTTATTTGTTTTAACTTTGCCAGTTGTTTTGATTGCGGGTTTGTTTGTTAGGATCACGAGTCCGGGCGATGTTTTATTTCGTCAGACACGAGTGGGGCGTGGAGGCGAGGATTTTGAAATTATCAAGCTTCGTACGATGATGGCAGATGCAGAAAAGTCAGGGGCGCAGTGGGCGCAAACGAATGATCCGCGTGTGACACCGCTTGGAAAGTTTTTGCGAGCGACACGCATCGATGAATTGCCTCAGTTGTGGAACGTTCTTCGAGGCGACATGAGCATGATTGGTCCTCGGCCCGAGAGACCTGAGTTCACTTCGATGTTAGAAAAGGAATTGCCGTTTTACTCTTTGAGACATTCTGTTTTGCCAGGCCTTACTGGTTGGGCGCAAGTTTTGTTCCCGTATGGTGGCTCTGTTGAGGATGCAAAGGATAAATTGCAATTTGAGCTTTATTACATTCGTAATTATTCGCTTTGGATGGATTTGCGAATTGTGTTTCAGACGATTCAAGTGGTGATGTTTGGTCGGGGACGTTAAAAGAGTTCTCTTGTAGCAGGTGAGGTCTTAGGTTCAGAAAAACGTGATTGATAAGGTATCTCTGATTTGATACCCCTTATCAAAGGTTTCTGGAGGTCTATTTTGACAAATCAAATCATAGAGGAATGGGTTGCGAATTGGAGAAGTGCTGGCATCACCCAGGGAGATACAGTCCTCATTCATTCCTCGATTTCTCGCACAATTAAGGCGGCATCAAAAAAATATCAGGTTCGTCTTACTCCCGATAATTTGCTTGACTCCTTTTTGCAGGCAGTTGGAGATGCGGGAACTATCATTATGCCGCTTTTTAATTTTGATTTTGCTAAGGGAACTCCATTTGATATTCGTACAACACCTTCACATATGGGAGTCTTGACAGAAGCAGCCCGTCTACATCCTAAAGCTGTTCGAACAGGACACCCTATTTATTCTTTTGCTGTTATTGGGGCTCGTGCCTCTGAATTTGAGGGTCTATGCAACGAGAGCGGTTATGGCTCTGATTCTCCTTTTGCAAAATTGCTAAGTCTCAAAGGTAAGATAGCAGTCCTAGACTTAGAAGACCAAAATAGTATGACCTTCTACCACTTCGTTGAAGAGGCAATGGGGGTTCATTATAGATATTTTAAAACCTTCAATGCAGATTATACTGACAAATTTGGTTTCACCTCAGGTCGGTCTTTTAAGCTTTTCGTCAGGAAGCTACAGGAGGGTGTCGTTACAGATGTAAATTCAATGGGCGAAAAATTATGGAGTGAAAATCTCTATAAAGGCATGCGTTCGCAGCAGGGACATGGACTAAGAACCATTACGGCGGAAACTCTTTTTGAGGTTACGAAACAAGTTATTCTGGAAAACAGGGCGAAAGGCCTTCTTTATTCCCTCAGCTTTGAGGATTCCTCAACATGGTCACAATTTCGGAATGCCGAAAGCGGACTGGCCATGCATCAATTTGGAAAAGATCTTTTTGAAATTCCTCGAAGTCTGACTGGCCATGGAGTGAGGAAAACTCTGGGCGAAATTAAGAATCATCTTCCGCAACTGGTATTACATGAAGTACCCAGCGGGACCCAAGTGTTTGATTGGGTGGTCCCAAAAGAATGGAATTTTGAACGCGCCACTCTTCATGATTCCAATGGAAATTGTGTTATTGATACTCATAATAATAATTTGCATGTTGTGGGCTATTCGACTCCGATTGAAAAAGTCATGTCTCGAGAAGAATTGGAACCACATCTGTTTTCATTGCCTAAGCAGCCAGAAGCAATCCCATATATTACTTCTTATTATTCTGATTTTTGGGGCCTTTGCGTATCAGACAATTGTAAGAAAGCCCTTAAAGATAGTTCTTATAAGGTCACTATTCGAGCTACCAAAGAAAATGGATCTTTAACTTATGGAGATATGCTCATCCCAGGTGAATCTGAAAAAGAGGTCCTCTTTTCGACTTACGTTTGTCATCCTCAAATGGCTAACAATGAGCTTTCGGGCCCTCTGGTGACGACCTGGTTAGCTAAATGGATTTCACAGTTACCAAAACGCCGCTACACATATCGATTCTATTTTGGGCCAGAGACAATTGGGGCAGTCACTTATTTGGCCAAGAATTTTCAGCAGATGAAAAAAGAAACAATAGCAGGTTGGATAGTAACTTGCGTAGGCGATGAAAAAAATGTTTCCTTTTTGCCTGGCCCAAATGGAAATAGTTTCGCAGATCGGATTTCTAGAGCTGTTTTAAAAGACTGTGCACCCTATTTCAAAGAGCATTCATTCTTGGATCGCGGAAGCGACGAAAGACAATTTTGCAGTCCTGGCATTGATTTGCCAATCGCTTCTATTATGAGAAGTAAGTATGCGACGTTTCCTGAATATCATACATCACTAGACGACTTTAATTTTGTCACACCAGAAGGCTTAGACGGAGCCTTGGCGCTTTATAAAGGTGTCATCGAAGTCCTTGAAAACAACTGTAGGCCTTCGCTTATTCAACCTTGTGAGCCACAGCTTGGAAAAAGAGGACTTTATCCCAAGCTCTCCACGCTTGAAACGGGCAAACAGGTATACAATATGATGAATTTTCTGGCCTATTGCGATGGGAAGAATGATTTAATTGATATTTCTCAGCTGGTTCAAGTTCCTATTTTTGAGTGCTTAGGATTTCTAAAGAAATTTTCGGAAGCTAAACTTTTAACCACCTCCCATACCTAACGAATGTCTACTCGAATGATCAACATCGAGACGCACTTCTCAGTTTTGGCCTCAAACCGCTCTTTGAGGATAGACCTCGCAAAATCTCCCTCTGGGGCTATGAAAAGAGCATGAGTTGAGT
>JBFWYS010000185.1:0-7091 GCA_050186175.1 Pseudobdellovibrionaceae bacterium | reverse complement strand
CTATTGCTTAGGACTTGGGCAAGTTATGGGTTACGACAAAAAGACTCTGGAGGAACTAGGTGTCGGCGCTCTCTTCCATGATATTGGAAAACGTCACGTCTCTTTAGATATTCTCTGTAAAAAGGGTCCGCTAAATGATGTGGAATGGGCACAAATGCAAAAGCACCCTCAGTTTGGGTTCATGTTGTTAAACGACAATCCAAATATATCGGATGCCGTGAAAGCCGCTTGTTTTGAACACCACGAATCTTGGGCAGGCAACGGCTACCCTCAACAAATCGCAGCCGAAGAGATTCACCCTTTTGCGAGGATCGTAGCGATCTGCGATACTTATGATGCAATGACCACTCAGCGATCTTATAATGTTCCTCTTAAGCCCCATGATGCCGTGACAATGATGAAAGAAAAATTAGCGGGTCGATACGATCCTGAAATGCTCAAAGCCATGCACGAAGTTCTTTTTAAGTTAAAGGCGGCTTCGTAAACTAAAATACCCTACCGAAACAGACCTCACCTTTACGTGGTGTCAAAAGTCACCCATCTGTATCTCCGGAATCGCGCTTTCTTGTAAAAAACTCAGACTTCTCTAATTGTTCGACATCAGATCGATTTTAATAGCGCATTACCACGCCTCCGTCACTGGAACACCTTTTGTATAAAGGCGTTCTGTCCTCCACTTAACTAACACAGGAGAATAAAATGTTAAGAACGTTAGCGACAAAAAAAATGGTAATCGCTGCAGCTTTATCGATCCTCAGCCTTTCTAGCCTTGCGAATGCGCAGTTCAGAGGCGGAGGCCGTTTCGAAGGAAGATTCAACACTGATGGCCGCCTTATTGGTCAAGCTCGAATCAGCAACGGTTTTGATTTCGAAGTGATCCGCGCTCGTAATATCGGTCCTATCGATGGACTTCAAATTTGCGCTCGTGGCGATGATTTGCAAATCGACAGAGCTACAGTTCGATTCGGAAACTTCCAGAGCCAGACTCTTTCTGTGCGTGAGTTCGTAAGAAAAGGAACTTGCTCAAGATGGGTTGATCTTGATGGAAGAAACCGTATGGTTGAATCAATCACTATGACTGCTTCAAGCGGATTGGACAGAGGATGGAGACGTGACCGTGATACTTTAGTTGAAGTTTACGCTCGTGACGTTCGCAATGATCGCTGGGACGACCGCCGTGATGACCGTCGTGATGACCGCAGAGATGACCGTCGTGATGACCGCAGAGATGACCGTCGTGATGATCGCAGAGATGACCGACGTGATGACCGCAACGATCGCCGAGACGACTACAAAGGTCCTCGATGGCAGCCGACTAATAGCGCTTGCGGTCCAGCACATAACGGTGCAATGCCATGGGGCATGAACACTTGGTGTCCATCGTCTTCTCCATCAAGCTCACCTTGCTCTAGCAAAGGCGCTCAGTGCTTTACTTTCTCGCACAAAGCTTCTAGCTACACTTGCCAAGGCAACCCAACTGGCGACGCTTCGATTTTCCAAGTTTATACTTGCCAGTAATCTAGGCCCTCTGGAGTTAAATTTCTGAATACAAAAGGGTGTGAGAAATCACACCCTTTTTTTATTTTTTTCAAGCCTCGCTCGAAAACCTTCACAAAGTCATTTTTTTGCCTATAATCCACCTCATAAAAAAATGAGGTCCCATGAAACAGTTCTTACTTTCCGCCTTAATTGTAGCGTCTCCCCTTCTGGCGTTTTCAAAATCTGTATATTTGAATTATTTAAGAACGGCATTTCCAGACTCCTCACTCACTCTTCGCTGCACGAACTGTCACAATACTGGGCCTCAGCTCAATAAATTCGGAAAAGACTTTGCTGATTTAAAAAGAGAGCTTGGAAGCCCAACTTCCGAGGAACTCTGGTTTCGTTTGAGCAATATGGATTCTGATCAAGACGGAATGAATAACAAAGATGAAATCAATGCGAATCGCAATCCCGGCAAAGAAGACGTCGAGCCTCAACCTTAACCGGGTAAACGTCCTTTTTTAAATAAGATCTGCAAATAAACGACTTCATCATTGTGAACGGAGTCGATCTCGTCTGCGGATTTAATAATTTCAGTCAGCGACTCCAACTGTTTGGAAACGATATTTAAATAACGAGGCGAAATCCTTCTCAAGAGAATTCTTTTGAATAGAGTTTGAAAGAGCGAAGACTCCACCAACTGCCTATCCCATAAATCAAAGGTCGCGTAGATTTTCTGAAGCTCCTCTGAGTCTTTTGAGTCAGGAAAGCGAATATCTGGATAAAGGGCTTCGATTTTACGATCTCCCGATTCAAGAACGAGCTTTTCATTTTTCAGATCTTCAACAACGGATGAAATCTCAATTTCTGAAAAGGTGTCTTCCAGCTCAACAAACTTAAGAGGACGCCTGGAAAGAGTCATCAAGACGAAAATCCAATAATGATGATTCGATTTTAATAGACTCGCCACTTGTCTTCTAGAAATTTCTTTTTGACCAAAATTTCGGTTACCGACCTCGGCCTCCTCCTTGAATTGGGGGTTTCCCTTTAGGGGAACAAAGTCTTGGACAAAAATTTCGGCATGTTTGGGAAATTGATCTTCGCAGTAAGCCTTGATAAGAAGCTTTCCTTTTTTTCCACCTACGATATAGGCCAGCTGATTGACTAGATCCGAAGAAGGAAGAATTTTTCCTGACTCGATCTTCATGTAATAGGGATAGTTACAATCAAAGCCTCTTCGGCTCAGTCCCGAATGAAAAGTTTTCGCGGACAATTCGCCCTTTTCTTTTCGATATTCTTTAAGGAAATTCGCGAGCTTCCCCATAATCTCTTATCGGAAGAATGTCTCCTATTATGAAACTTGAGAAGAAAATCTCAAATTGATACAAAGAGCGCGGAAATTAAACAGACAATCAAACCGACAGAGGAGTACACGTGAAGTTGTTTACCGCATTGGCAGTCGTAACTGCGACATTACTAGGAGGCCTTAGTATTGCTGGCAACGGCATTGAACGAGGCAAGCTTGATGATATGAAGAGCCTCAAAGGCCTTAGCTTTGTTGGCGTCCCTTTAAATGAGGCCGCTAAGATCAGAGTCGCTCAAATCGTTGAAAATGCGATGGCGTCGCCACTTGCTTTTTCTGGAGTCGCGTATACTGAAGATAGTCAAGAAATTGCCGTCGATCAAGGTATCACGGACAGGATTTACAGCATGACGATCGCTACGATCGATGAATCCGGAAAAGAAAGTAGATTGAAGCTGGTATTGAAAGAATTTTCGTTTTCAAACCCGGCGTTTGATAATTTCGAAGTTCTCGAACTTAATAAAAAACGGATCTATTGAATTCAATAAGAAACAATGAACCCTTTTTAGCTCTGATTAAGAGTTGGCCCCTCCCTCCTCTTCATCATAACTAAAACTAAGCCCGGTCCGAAAGGACCGGGTTTTTTATTTTCAAACGATCCAACTACAATCTAAATTAGTCGACGTAATACGGCGTATATTCACATTTAGGTTGATGAGACTCGTAAGCCACTTCTTTGAGCTCAGTTGCGTAGTCCGATTTTGAGTAAACCTTCAATCCCAACGGAGAGAATGTAACCACTTCGTTTCCTTCGATATACACTCGGTTGATATCGACACTAAAGTCAGTAAAAACTCTGTATTCTGTCCACCATGTGTATTGGTATTCCATCCAATTCCAACATTTCTCCGAAATCCAATTTTTATGGCTCAAATGTTTTATCGGCCGAAGAGTCAATGGAATATCTGAAACATTTAAAAGTGCGAGACCACTATCGATCAGCTTGCCCGGTTGCCAAGGGTTGTCGGTTCCTTCGCGAAGAAGAAAAGGAAATCCCACAATATTGTCATTGATGTAAAAGGCATGATGATCATCCACAACAGGCGCATAGCTACCTCGACCGCCCATTTTTATTTTTTCATTTTCGACAACGTGATTTGGATTAGTCAGATCGTAAAGAGATACTTGTAGACCTTGGTACCAAGCAAAATCGCCCTCATCTTGTGCATCGTAGCCAATTCCAAGAAGAGCCTTTTCGCCGATCGGATGAAGGTAGGCCGAGAATCCAGGAATTTTTAACTCGCCAATTATTTTCGGATGAGAAAGATCAGAAAGATCGATGGTGTAAAGAGGGTCTGTTTTTTTGAAGGTCACAACATAGGCTAAATCTCCGATGTAACGAACCGCTCGAACGTCTTCTGTTCGTGCGAATTCTTCAGTTTGCCCTCGTTTTGTCGCGATCGGAGAAGAAAAATCATAAATCGTCAGCTGGTTTCGATTTTCAAGTTGTTGTGAGGGCGAAGGAGGGGACGACCCTATAAGAGTCCGTCCACTCACTGGACTTGCCGAAGAAGTTGTCTCGTCAGGCTCCGTTGGAGCTGTAAGATCCTCAGTCATAGAAGTTGATGTTACAGCGAGACTCTTGGATTCCGGAAATTCCTTAAAGGCCCAAACGTTTCTTACAGTCCCGTGAAGAATCCCCGCTGAAGTCGGAACCATCATGCCATTCTTAAGTTCCATACGAACAGCCGTCATCTTTTCTTTAAAGAAACTTACCATTGAGTTGAATCGATTATCCCAATGAAACCAATTGAGGTTTGTCCGGATCAGATAAACTCCGCTTAAACCCGCATAAAATTGATCAAAGCCTCCAAGCATTACAGTGTCGTTGTCTCCACTGGTCTGCTCAGAAAAATCCACGACACTTGCAACCGTTACTGATTCATCCAGATCACTAAAAGTAGCATAATAGATATTGTCGCAATTTCGTGACTCAATGCCCGTGAGAGTCTCTGAATTCGAATTCTTTGAGAAGAGAAGGATTTTGCCATCTACTTCTCGAGTCGAAACAAGAGATCCCTGAATTCGTTTTTCTTTAACTTGAGTCCAAACACCCGAAGAATCTTCTTTGTAAACTCGCAAGCTAGATTCAAAAGCTCCCGTCGTCCGGCTCGAAAGGATGGCGAGGTAATCCTCCTTTGCATAGAGTTTGGTTGAGAGGGCTGCGGATTCCAAATCGATTGTCTGAACAAGATCTTTAGTCACTTTATCATGGACAAATACGGCCTTGGTACCCACATAAAACAAAAACCTTGAATTGCCTTTTAAAATATCAGCTTCGTTAATACCCTCCTCTTGGATGTTTGTTTGAGGCCCTGAAGACGATCCAGGAACGGCACTAATGGGGGCAGCATCAACTGGCATAGAAGGCATTCCAGGTTGACTATACAATTCACTGAGGTAAGCCTCGTATTCCTTCCAAGCATTCTTTATTTCTGCTCTACGAGTTGACGCGAAATCACGATATTCAGAACAAGAGCCAAAACTCCTTTGTTTTAATTCTATCTGCGGAAGTTTCACATAAACCTTAGGTGGCTTGGGATCGCCACTCCCCTCGTCCCCGCCCAAAAAACGATTTTGCAGTTCTTTATCCAAACACCCGGACAGAGCGAGAACTGTAAACGCTCCAAAAAAAATTTGTTTAAACATAAGATGCCTCCTTGTTGATAAAGTAAGCATCGACGGGTTCGAAAATCTTATATAGGAGCACTTTTAGAATACACCTAAATACCGTATTCATAGGGAATACGCATTAGGACCACCAAAATCCTGTATACACCTGGAATACAAAAAATGTTAAAACTAGACTACCGTACAGGCCGAAAAATTCCGTAAACTTAAGCATGTCAGCAGCCAAAAAACTTCAGTTCAATGTCTTTGAGTTCGACGATTATCGCCAACTTTTAAAGGCCCTTATTGAGAAGAGAAAAAGCGAAGGCAAGGTCTTCTCTTATCGTTGGTTTGCAAAACAAGCAGGCTTCAGCTCCCCTAACTTTTTAAAACTTGTGATCGATGGCGAGAGGAATCTTTCTGATGACAGCATTGAGAAGGTGATTCGTGTATTTCACTTAGATAAAAAAGAGGGCACTTTTTTTAGAATTTTGGTGAATCTATCTCAAGCCAAGTCATCTGAACTCAAACAAGAGCTCTCTGAACAAATTTTAAAACTCAAAGGTTTTGGGAAGGCCCATCCTCTTTACGAACAACAGTATCGATATTATTCAGAGTGGTACCATGTTGCGATTCGGGAACTCATTGCCTCCGAAAACTTCGAGGAAAATCCAGAGTGGATTGCCTCTCAATTAAATCCAAAAATTTCTCCTAAAATGGCAAACTCGGCTTTGGCTCTTTTAGCGGAGCTGCAAATGATCCAAAGAGACTCCAATGGCCGATTGCAAACCCTTCACAATCGTGTTTCCGCATCTCACCCGATCGTCAAGAGTTCCGTTGTTACCTTTCACAAAACCATGATTCAACTCGGCAGTGAATCTCTCGAGAGATATGCCACAAATGAGAGAGAGGTTTCTTCCGTTACAACCTCTTTTAGTCCGGAGTCTTTAGAAAAAGCCAAAGAGCTTGTTTTTGAGTTAAGGCAGCGCCTTCTCCACTTATCAGAGCAGGATAAAAATACAGATCGGATCTATCAGGTCAATTTTCAGATTTTTCCAATTACCAACACAATACAAAAACGCAAAAAAACGGAGACTCCATGAAAACCCCACTCGCCCTTCTTTTGAGTCTTTCTTTACTCACTGGCTGCAAGAGCTTAATTGGCACGGACACTGGCAATCCAATTCATTCAGGAACTTCAGAAGAACCCCCTCAGAACAACGAACCTTGCGAGCCCGAAGGATGTCCTATGACTCCGAATCCAATCCCGCAAGAAGGAGCAAGTATCGGTTTAGTTCAATCCATCTGCTCGAAGCTCTACAGCTGTAACAATGAAATCGGTCTCGATGCGTGTATGGAGGATCTTTACGTCCAGGGAAGAGTTGACGGAATTTTTACTCTTTCTTTTACGGATATGACATTTGAAGACCTACACAAGCAAGAACAAGATAAACAGATCCTTCCGTCACAGACTCAGTATTCGACTTGCGCAAATAAAGTACAGAACATGTCTTGCGGTGATCCCACTATAAAAATAGCTTACCAACCTGATCGGCCAGCTCCGTTTTTAGGAGGTGCTTCGCTTTTGGCTTTCATGGAGTCCTGCATGAATATTTTTGCAACTCCACCACCTGAG
>JBFWYS010000184.1:0-7111 GCA_050186175.1 Pseudobdellovibrionaceae bacterium | reverse complement strand
CTAAATAAAGGATCCTCAAATGCTCGAAGGTATATCGAAAGAGTCGTCTCTCTCTCTACTAACATCGCAACTCTTAGCTGTATGGCCTGAGCATGAAAAATTCTTGCGAAAAAGTTTCGAAAAACGGGATTCTGATTTGCTTGAAACTTCACACGAAGTTGCTGACAAAATTTTAAGAATTGTAGGTCCACGTTTAAAAGAATACCTAGCCAGCTATAGATGGACCTGCGAAATGCTCACCGAAGAGGAACTTTTTTTTAGGCGTGAAAACCGCTATCGCTATTCAAAATTGTCCGATGCAATTGGCAAGGTCTACGGCGTTGATAACTTTATGACTCCCTATGTCCAGGGGCTTTTGCTGACCCAAGTCCTCTGGGAAAATCACATTCGAGCTATTCATTCCTACAGGCATTATCTGACTGAAACAAACGGAACACGTCATCTTGAAATAGGTCCTGGTCATGGACTTTTGTTGTTCTTTGCAACATTATCGAATCCTCAAAAAATAGCAGCTTGGGATATTAGCGAATCCTCTCTAAATGAAACTAAAAAGTGCCTGGAAAAGCTGTCTGCCCAAAGTCAGATTCAATACCAACAAATAAACGTTTCATCGCCAAACGCACTGGCTGTCTGCAAGGAAAAATTCGATACGATCGTCCTTAGCGAAATTCTTGAGCACACTGAAAATCCTCGAGAAATTTTAGAAAACCTAAAGCAAATTTTAAGCGACCGCGGCAAAATTTATATCAATGTACCTTCAAACTGTCCCGCTCCAGATCATATTTACTACTTCTCTGGAGAGCCGGATGTGGTCTCTATGGTCAGGGATGCGGGTCTTAAAATCCGCCAAATCCGAAGCTTCCCTATGACTGGCTACTCTCTTGAAGCAGCTAAAAAAAGAAGGGCCACAATTTCTCATATAGTGATCGCCTCACTTACCGATTCAGTGCAATAAGTATCCTCTTTGGGGGAGATGCTTGTCAGTCTATTTAAGATAGACTAATCTGCGAGGCAAATGTCTTCAATGAAACTAAATTCCTACTCTTTTGAGGAGCTTTATGAAGGCCTGAGAGCCGAATTCAATGTCCGCATTGATGAAGACTCCATTCGCAAATTTGCCGCTCTTTCGGGAGACGAAAACCCCCTTCATACAAATTCAGATTTCGCCAGGAGCTCGGGCTTTTCAAATATAGTCGCACACGGAGCGATTATCTAATCATTTTTTTAAAGACTGGTCGGCCATTACCTTCCGGGCCAAAATGCTCTTTTTTTGTCACAGAATATCTCTTGGCCCGCTCCCGCGTTTCCGGGCGATGAGCTAACTGTTCGTGGGGAAATTTCAAATCTTTCAAGTGCTGTAAGCTCATGCGAAATAAAGGCCACGATCTTCAATCAAAAAAATCAACTTGTTTGCCGAGGAATACTCAATGTCAAGGTTCTCAAATGACAGAATCAAAGATCGCTCTGATTACAGGAGGAACCAGGGGACTAGGTAAAGAACTTGTTTCGGCCTTTTTAGGAGCTGGCTATTTAGTGATCGGGGTTTATGGACACGATGAGCACGCTGCTAACGAGTTAAGAAAGACATTTGCAAAAGAGAAACTCCTTGTTAAGAAATGTAATCTGGCCAATCCTGAAGAGATTGAGATTCTTTTTAAAGAGATTTCGGAGATTTATGGACGTCTAGATGTTGTGATAAACAATGCTGCGGCTTTTTTTGAGCCGACTACTTTTAACAGACTCAGCTGGCAGGACTTTCAAAAACAAATTGATGTTTCTTTAAAAGGAAGTTTTCATATTCTCAAATTCGCAGCTGAAATTATGCGAAAGAAAAAAGATGGAGCCGTCCTTAGTATTTTAACAAATGCTATCAAATCCACTCCTCCCAAAGGATTTACGGCCTATGCTGCTGCAAAGTCCGCTCTCTGGTCTCTGATGAAGAGTTTCCATGCCGAATTTGCGCGTTTGAATATTCGCACTTATAATATTCTTCCTGGCTTTATGGATACTTCTCTTACGCAAGCTTGGCATGAGCTAATGGTCGAGCAGATAAAATCGGCTTCTACTTCCAAAAATTTTGTTGATAAAAAAAAGATCGCCCATATCTGTCTTGAGTTGGCTAGCTCTGCCCAACAAGAGAAAACCGATTACTTTATCGAGGAGTAATTTGAGAAGTGAAAAAAATATTGACTCTTCTCAAATGTTTCCCGCTTTGGTAAACAATATTCTTCCCGGTTATTAAGAGTTTCATAAACATGTTTAGAATCAATTTGGTTTCCTTAATATGAGATGTCCCTAAACTTGCATGGGCGTCTAAACATGAAGACATCAAATATTCTTCAATTAAAAATTGTATGGAGATTTTTTTATTGATGCTAAGGTTGCTCTGCTTGACCGTAAGCGGGGAGGTATCCAAAGATTCTATGCATTCTTCTAATTGTAAATGGATACAAAGGCTGGTTCAAAACCTTCCTCGTGTAGCTGCCTCGGACGCGAATGTCTTAATTTATGGAGAAAGTGGTACTGGGAAGGAAGTCCTCGCAACTCAATTACATTTGATGAGCCCTAGATCCCACAAAGAACTCGTTTCGATTAACTGTGCTGCAATTCCCGAAGCTCTTTTAGAGTCCGAACTGTTTGGCTATAAAAAAGGCGCATTCACCGGAGCGGACTCGGATCGCATGGGTTTATTCGAATTGGCAGATGGCGGGACCGTTTTTCTGGATGAAATTGGCGATATGCCGTTATCTCTTCAAGCCAAAATATTGCGAGTTTTACAGGATAGAAAAATAAGGGCCATAGGCGGCGGATCTGAAAAATCAGTTGATTTCAAGTTGGTTTCTGCGACTCACCGAAATCTTAGAAAAGAAATCAGTAAGGGCCGTTTTAGAGAAGATCTGTTTTATAGGTTATGTGTCGTGCCTTTATACCTTCCTCCATTAAGACAACGAAAAGAAGATATTCCAAAGCTGATCGAAAAATTCTCGTCTTATTTTTCAATAAAATATAGCGTTAAGATTGTTCAATTTTCGGACGAAGCTATGGAAAGTCTTATTCGATACTCATGGCCTGGTAATATCCGTGAGCTTGAAAATTTGATCGAACAACTCACGGTCATGCGTGTGGAAAAGGAGACAATTGAATTAATAGATCTCCCCTATGAGATCCATGGCCCGGCCGAAGAAGAAGAGCCCGAATATGTCTTTGAACGATACAAGGATCTCCCAACAATATCGAAGTTGACCGATGACTATATTTTTTATCTGCTGAATAAGGCCCGCTTAAATCAAGACGAGGCCGCACAAATTCTGGGATTCAGTCGCCGCACGCTCTGCCGAAAGTTAAAATCCCTTTGCTCCAGTCCTTGTTGAGGATGTTAGTTTAACTTCCAATTCTTTTCATAGATGCCAGATCGGATCTGAACAGTCACATGGGAGTTATTTTTGCCAGCCTGCGAGTGCAGGAGGTGATCTTTTACGATTTGGAAAGAGAAAGTGATTCAGGTCCTCTTGCGATTTTTTTTGCAGATCTTTTTTAATCCATCCGACTACAATTTTCTTGACGTCAGGGCTCAAACTATTTTTAATTTTTCCCAGGAAGTGGGGTTCTGCAACTATTGTTAAGGAACCAACACTTTTTTTTTGTTTTTCAACTTCAAGAAATTTTGCAATCTCTCTGGAGAATTGGAGAGCGGCTTCTTCATGGGGATCATGTCTTTTTGTCTGTGAATAATAAACAGTAGCGACGCGCCCCATTGATTTTATTCCCCGGCCAGCCTGCTTTCGGATAAGAGCTCGATTTCTTTCTCGGCCGAGTGGATTATCGAGAACTTTTATTTGTTTGAATTTATTCGACCCCTGAACTTCGATTAAAATTCTGACGGTTTTCTGACTCGCTATTATAAACCAGTGCTCAAGCATTTTGCCTCTTTTCTTTAGACTACTAAAGAAGTTCTAGCAAACCTTGTACCGCAAGAAATTGTCGTGATCTCAATTGTGTCACAGAAATCGTGGGACTTTTTTCTACTTCTTCGACAATTTGGCTCAAATATAAATTTAAAACTGTCTCATTTGTTTTTAAACAGCGGCGCGCAAAATGCACATTTAGTTTCCGGGCTGCGTTGGGGCAGAGAATGGTCCTTTTTTACCCATCCCACAGTCCGTAGGGGATGAAATGAAATTCAACCGGGACCCTCTCAAAAAATTCAAGTTGTCCTCATTTGGACGAATTCGTCCGTTAGTCTTGGCGCTCGTGATAATGGTTACGGGTCTCTTGTTAGACAAATGGTGGTGGTTAATTGGATTCGTTGTTTTGATCGTTATCTTTGTCGAATTTTGTTTCCGTTACAGAACATTGGATTGAATAGATCTTCATTTTGACAAATTGTCTCAATCTCTGCCCAAGTTGTCCCATTTTTTTAATTTCTGCGGTTGGATTTAGTCGCGAATTCGAAAAGTTTTTTTGTATTAGAGGTGTCTAGGTCTAATCGGCCGCCTTTCGAGATTAATTTTTTAGACACTTGTGTTGGCATCATGCTTGCTGAGGATGGGGTGATGAAATAAATCCACAAGGAGGATTGTAATGTCAAATGCCCTAGAAAAATGGTTCGACAACAGACGAACGAGTTCTTTCCGAGATCTTTCTCCACTTCATGAATCTTTCGATCGCCTTTTTAAAGAGTTTATGGATTTGAAAAAGATAAATGGATCACGAGATCTTGAGTTTAGTCCGACTTGTGAAGTGGCAGAAGAAGGCAACAACTACGTGCTTAAATTTGATTTGCCTGGAGTCTCAAAGGATCAAGTGGTTGTGGAGGTTGATAACGATCAACTCACGGTTCGGGCCGAAAGAAAAGAAGAAAAGAAAACGGAGACAAAAAAGAAATATCTTTCAGAGACCTATTATGGTTCTTATGTGAGAAGCTTCACTCTTCCAGGGCCTATGGATGAAAAAAAAGTTGATGCTAAATTCGAAAACGGAGTTTTGACTATCACGGTTCCCAAAACTGAATCTTTTAAAGCAAAACAAATTCCAGTTCATTAATTGATTGGTTCATCAATAGGGGCGTTCGACGTCGGTCATAGTCGATGAAGCAGGAATTGCCTGTGGTCTCATTTTGTCAGACGATGCTTTGCAGCTTGTCGCGAGCGAGCTGAGCGGTCTAGGACGTCCTGGTCATCACTCCAAATCACGCACGGTGGTTTGTCGGTTATTTTTTTGGGCCACACTTTTGGTTAGAACAAAGTAGATTCTCAGTTTGCAAAAAATATGAGCCTATAAAAACGAAAAATCTATCTCAGGGAGACAGAAATCGAATGCTGATTATATCCTAAGCGGCTGCGCGCAGTTGAAAAAATGATGGGGTTTTTATGTCTGGTGCTTTCTGGAACAAAATTAAAATAGTAGCTTATAAGATAAGAATTGTTGGAACTAGAATACTTTTTAGGTCAACCCCTTACTATTCTCGAAAAGTCGAAGTTTTGCGTGGCAAAGCTGAAGACTCAATAAAAAAACGTGAGTCTAAATTTGCATCGGCTCAACCTATTGGGAATTTTGGAACATGGAGCTGGGACATTAAAACAAATCATCGACAATGGTCCGATGAAGTTTTTCGAATTTTTGGTCTTAGGCCTCAACAGCACGAACTTACGCCTGAGTCTGTGTCTAAGTATATCCATCCTGAGGATCAAGATGTTATACGAAATGCCGTCAATGAGGCAATTACTAATGGAAAACAGTTCAATATTGAGTGTCGTATATTGCGTGCCGATGGCGTCGAACGAGTCATTCAGGTCATTGGAGAAGTCTTTTTCGGATCCGATGGCAGCTCTCGTGAAATGACAGGAACGCTTCACGATGTTACCGAGAAAAAAAGGATTGAGACAAACTTACGAGAGTCCGAAGCTAAATTTCGTGGGCTTTTAGAAACGGCATATGATTCTATCTTGATCGTGAATAAAGATGGCAATATTGAGTTTGCTAACCAGCAAACTAAAAACTGGCTTGGTTACGAGCCCGAAGAGCTCATCGGAAAACCGATAGAAATTCTTGTCCCGGACCGTTTCAGTTTGTCCCATTTGAGAAAAAGAAATGAATTTATGAAGCAACTGAAATCAAGGCCCATGGGTCAAAATCTTCAATTGTTTGCTAAGAGGAAAGACGGCAGCGAATTCCCCGTGGAAATTTCACTTTCTCCCTATAAAACTTCGGATGGAACAATAGTAACTGTATTTCTTAAGGACATGACCGATCAAAAAAGGTCTGAGGAACAACAGCGTTTTCTCGCGGAAACAAGCCATGTTCTTAGTGAAACTTTAGATTATCATGAACGCATCCAGCGAATTACTGATTTGGTAGTTCCGCACTTAGCGGATTGGTGTAGTGTTCATACTGTTGAGAATGAACAGCTTAAGTTAAAGGCCCTGGCTCATGATGGAGGTAGTAATTGCGATCTGATAAAACATTTTGCTGAGAATAACTGTTTTTTACAGGAAGAATCGAGTTTAAACTTTGGTGCAGTGGCGAAATCAGGAAATTTTGTTTTTATTGAAAACATAACTGATCAAATTATCAAGCAATTTACGGCGGGCGATAAAATCCAGTTTCAACAACTAGAAGCTCTCCGAATGCAATCGTTGATTCTCCTTCCTATGGAGGTTCGGGGGCAGATTATCGGAGTTATTTCTTTTATTCGATGCAAGCCCCTTCGTTATAATCAAAAGGATCTGGAATTTGCAAAATTAGTAGCCGCACGAGCATCTTTGGCTATAGATAATGCCAGGCTTTATCAAGAGGCTCAAAATGCGATCGGTCTTCGGGAAGATATTCTAGCTATTGTTTCCCATGATTTGAGAAATCCTCTTGGTGCTATTCGTGGTTTTAATGAATTGTTATCAGAAAGTATTCGGAATAGCACTATTGGCCCACTGGAGATTCAATCGACAAATGCCATTGCTCGATCGGTCAAACAAATGGAACGGCTCATTGGAGATTTACTGGACTTTGCCAAAATCGAGTCAGGCACATTTGCGATCGAACCAAAACTCTATACCGTTGATCGTTTAATCTGGGAAGGTATTGAACTTGTGAAAAAACTTGCTGATCAAAAGGG
>JBFWYS010000183.1:0-7117 GCA_050186175.1 Pseudobdellovibrionaceae bacterium | reverse complement strand
CTCTTAATCACTTCACGAATTTCTTTGAGCAAATCATCGACTTGATGTTTGACAGGACGCACTTCGATGACCGGATCGATCAATCCCGTTGGTCGAATAATCTGTTCAACAATCACGCCTTCGCTCTTCTTTAGTTCATAGTCACCTGGAGTTGCAGAAACATACACCACTTTATCCATCAAACCTTCAAACTCTTGAAAATTCAAAGGACGATTGTCTAAAGCTGAAGGCAAACGAAACCCATGCTCCACTAAAGTAAGCTTTCGCGACCGATCACCGCGGTACATGCCTCCAATTTGCGGAACCGTGACATGGCTCTCATCGATAAAACACACAAAGTCTTTCGGAAAATATTCTAACAACGTCGGAGGTGGCTCGCCTGCCTTTCGACCTGTCAAATGCCGAGAGTAATTCTCTATCCCCGGACAAAAACCCATCTCTTCCATCATTTCAATGTCGTAGTAGGTCCGTTGCTCGAGTCTTTGCGCTTCTAACAATTTCATTTCTGATTTTAGATCAGAAAGACGAACTTGGAGATTGCCCTGAATATCCGCAATCACCTTTTTCATATTACTATCCTCAACCACATAATGGCTGCCCGGATAAATCGCGACTTGGTCAAGCTCTTCAAGAACCTTACCGGTTATTGGGTCGACAAAACTGACTCGATCAATAAAATCACCAAAAAACTCTACGCGTACAGCTCTTTCTTCTTCATAGGGCGGGAAAATCTCAACAACATCCCCGCGCACTCGAAAAGTTCCGCGAGAAAAATCCACATTATTTCTCTTATAAAGTATTCTCACCAGTTCTTCTAAAAATTTATCAAACTTGGCTTCGGCTCCGTTCCTCACATGTAAAACCATTTTGTAATAAGCTTCAGGGCTTCCGAGGCCGTAGATACAGGAGACACTTGAAACGATAATCACATCTCGTCTGTCAAAAAGAGATCGCGTGGCAGAGTGGCGCATCCGATCGATCTGCTCATTGATTGCCGAATCTTTCTCTATAAAAGTATCTGAAGAAGGAATATACGCTTCAGGCTGATAGTAATCGTAGTAGGAAACAAAATACTCGACAGCATTTTGCGGAAAGAGTTCTTTGAACTCCGAATAAAGCTGAGCCGCAAGAGTCTTATTATGTGCTAGCACAAGAGCCGGAACATTTAATTTTTGAATAGCATGGGCCATCGTAAATGTTTTTCCGCTCCCTGTAACACCCAAAAGCACTTGATGTTTCAAACCCGCATCAATATTACTCAAAATATCAGAAATGGCCCGTGGCTGGTCTCCCGAAGGCGCAAATTCAGATTCCAATTTAAATAATTTAACCGGCGCTTTGTTTTTCATATCAACTCTTGAGCTTGAGACTGAATTCTATCTTGTCAATTATCTGGGGGCGAAACAACACAATATGCGCTACTTCGCCACTTCCCACGCTGAACCGTTCGCCAGGTCGTAGACCGCGATTCCCATATCAGTGAGTTGTTTTCTCAACTCATCTGATTTTGCGAAATCCTTTTGGGCCCGAGCTTGTGATCTTTGCTCAACCAAATGATCGATGTCTTCTCTCTTAACATTTTTCTTTTGTAACAATCGATCATCCAGCTGTTTTAGAAACTGATGAGGCTGCTCTTGAAAAAGGCTCATCAGTTTGCCGTAGGTTTGAATGAGTGTCCATAGACTTTGCGCTTTTCCCTTTACTTCTGAGCTAATTTTCAACCCTGGGCGAACCTGATTGTTAAACAACCGAACCGCTTCGAAAATGCGTGCGAAAACCTCAGAAGTATTAAAGTCGTCATTAAGAGCTTCCTTAATTCCGTTCTCGAATTTTGTAATCTCAGCAGTAAACTTAGCATCTTCTTTTTCTATAACAGAGGAATCAGAAATATAGTCTTGGACACGAGACAATGCTGAGTAAACTCGCGAAAGTCCAGAAATAGCGAGATCAATCGAATCGTCCGAAAAATCAACCGTCGAGCGATAATGCGCCGAGAGCATCAAATACTTATAAATTTCAGCTCCGTGCTCTTTATAGAAATCGCGCATGGTTGTGATATTGCCGAGAGACTTACTCATCTTCTGGCCACTGAAATTGATCATATTGTTGTGCATCCAGTACTTCACAAAATTCTTATTGGTTGCACCTTCGCTCTGAGCAATCTCATTTTCATGATGGGGGAAAATCAAATCCATTCCGCCACCATGAATATCAATCTGCTCACCCAAGATCGAAGACGCCATTGCGGAGCATTCGATATGCCATCCCGGTCGCCCTGGTCCCCACGGAGAAGCCCATGAAGGCTCCCCTTCTTTAGCGGGTTTCCAAAGCGCAAAATCAAGCGGGTCTCGCTTATGAGTTGCGATTTCAACCCGTGCTCCGGCCATCAGTTCCTCGGGATTTCTTCCACTCAATTTGCCGTAACCAGGAAAATCGCGAATCGAAAACAAGACCTCTCCGTTTACGACATAAGCTTTTTTATTATCAACGAGCGTTGAAACCATCGAGATAATAGGCGCCATAAAGTCGCTGACCTTGGGATTTGAGTCATGAGACCGCAGTTTTAATGCGGCAAAATCTTTTTTAAACTCTTCAATGTAACGCTCAGAAATTTCTTTGGCTTCAACATTTTCTTCTTTCGCACGATTAATGATTTTATCATCCACATCGGTGAAATTATAAACGTAGGTCACCTTAAAACCAGAAACCTCGAGCCAATTGCGAACCAGATTATAAAACACAGCTCCACGAAAATTTCCGACATGTAAAAGTCCGTAAACGGTCGGACCGCAGCAGTACATTCTCACTTTTCCCGCCTCGAGAGGCGAAAAAGTTTCTTTTTTCCGACTTTGAGAATTGTACACCACTAAAGACATTTTTTTCCGCTCCCAGGTCTCCCTCATGGAGAAACCCTCTAATCTTACTTCATTTTTACTAAAGCTTCCTTAGCTCTTCTGATCAAACTCGACTTTTGCATAAGTGGAACCAGATGCTTCAACTCGGCCCCTTGAGGTTTTCCAATGATCGCCACACGAATCGGTTGAAAAAGGTGTTTCCCTTTAGCATTGGCTTTATTTTTAACTTCGTCTTGCAAAGCTAAGAATCGCTCTTCGGTCATGTACACAGACGACTCGCCTTCGACGAGTTGAATCCAAGCCAAAAGCACAGCCCTCGTCGACTCCCAGGTATAAATTTCGTCGGCCTCAGGCAAAATCTGAAAATGCTTCTCACAGAGCGGAGTCAGAAGCCCAACGGCATCTGCATAAGTTTCCATCGAAGTCTTAAACGTCGCCATCGCCCGATCCTGCCAAGCGACATCTTTCGGAAGTTCAAGTCCAGCCGCATTTAAAAACGGTTCACACTTCTTCCATAGATCCGCATGGGGAAGATCACGAAGATAAGTCGCATTCATCCATTTCAATTTTTTTTCATCAAACACCGCACCGGCAGCATTCAAGCGATCCACAGAAAATCCTTCGATCATTTGCTTTTCAGATAGAATTTCATTTCCACTCGGATGCGACCATCCAAGAAGCGCCACAAAATTCTTAAGCGCCTCAGGGGAATAACCTTCCATCTTAAATTCATGACAACTCGTGGCTCCACGACGCTTTGAAAGTTTTTGTTTATTTTCATCGAGCACAATCGAAAGATGCCCAAACTCAGGTGTTTTCCATCCAAGAGCCTCGTAAATCATTAACTGTCGCAATGTATTCGGAAGATGTTCTTCCGCACGAAGCACGTGGCTGATCTCCATGAGGCCGTCATCAATCACACAACAAAAATTATAAACCGGCATGCCGTCTGAGCGAAGTAGAACAAAATCTCCAACCATATCCGACGGGAAAGTGATTTCCCCACGAACCAGGTCATTAAATTTATAATCTTTCTTCAATTTGCGAGTTTTAAAACGAACAACAGCTTTTTCACCATTTGCCATCTTCGCACGCGCATCACTCAACGACATGTTCTCATACGGCGATTCTACTTGAGGAGGTCTTCCCGCAGCTTTCGCCGCCTCTCTTTGTGCTTCAAGTTCCGCATCGGTTAAAAAACAGTAATATGCTTTTCCTGATTCAAGCAAATCGGTTGCGTGTTTTGCATAGATCTGCTGTCTTTGACTCTGCTTATAAGGCCCATGGGGTCCCATATCTTTTAAAGTTTCAGGATGTGGTCCCTCATCCCACTTGAGTCCCAACCAAACCAAATCATCAACCTGCATACGCAATGCTTGTTCGGTACTACGAGCTTGATCGGTATCCTCGATACGCAGAATAAATTCTCCACCTCTGTTTTTAGCATAGAGAAAATTATAAAGAGCCGTTCTTGCGCCGCCGACATGCAAATAGCCGGTCGGAGAAGGAGCAAAGCGAACACGAACCTTAGATGATGAAGTCATAAGACTCTCCCGATTGATGGATTGGAGAATCTCTTATTATGCCCAGGCATTTATGGAAAAATCAAAGGGACGGCGCCTATCGGCTGCAAAAAAATGGATCTTAATTTCCAAACCCGTCAGAGAATAGCCATCGTGACCGCCTGAGTCTTGAGCTAGTATTTTGTTAAATAAATAATTCCTTGCGAACCACAAAACCAAACATTTAGGACTCTTGGGCACGATGCCCAAGAGTCTAGAGAGCACGAGAGACAAAGTCTCTCGTCAGGCAAGGATGCCTTTTCTCCGACTCGCTACGCGGTCATAAAGTTTTGATTGAAATTAAAGACCAAAAATCTGACGAATATCTTCTTCCTGAGAAAGCTCGGCTCTGTCTTTAACCAAAGTCAGTTCTCTTAAAAGAAGGCCACGTGCTGATTCGAGCATTTGGCGTTCGCCGAATGAAAGTTCTTTGTCGACTTTAAGTAAAAATAAGTCGCGGAGAACTTCTGCGATTTCGTAGACCGAACCAGTTTTGATTTTTTCCATGTACTCGCGGTATCTGCGATTCCATGTTTGATTGTCGATTTTAACGTCTGTTTCTTTGAGAATTTCTATAACTCTGGCCGCTTCTTCTTTAGAAATGATTGGACGGAGGCCTACGTTCTCAACACCATCAAGTGGAACAAGAATTTTCATTCCTGTATCGATGATTTGCACTGTGTAAAATGCTTTCTTCGATCCCATGATTTCTTTGGTCTCGATTGCGATCACACGCCCCACTCCATGCTTTGGATAGACTGCGTGATCCCCCACTTTAAATGACACCATGCTTGACCTCCTAAGGTCCTTAGGCAACCGCAAGGTTATAGCAGGTTTGACACTTCTTATCAAAATGAAAGACCTGTTTAAGATCAAAGCTTTCATTTTTCCATGCGCCCCGTGTCAAGTTTACACGGCATTCTGTGCGAGGGCCAATAGGTTCCATCTCGCTACAAATAAACTTTCTCGCGCGAAACTTGAAAAAGAGTGGAATTTAAAAAACTCCACTCTTTTCTAAAAAAACTACTCGGTCACGGCCACGATTGCGAATGGTTGTTTGCCCAATTTACCTTGAGGGACTTTGTTTCCTGAAACACGAATTGTGTAATTACCCGGTTGAATATTTTTACTTTCAATGAAAGCGTGATTATTGACTTCAGCATTGTCTTGAAGTTTTGCGTTTCCACTCTCGACAGCCAAATTTAAATCATTCACGAGAGATTTTGCTGCGCTCGCTGCACCTGGAGCATCGGTCCAAACAACCACAACAGTCAGTTTGTTTCCTGAAACTGAGATCGAATAAGTTTTTTCAGAACCTTGAGCGACACCTTCCCTCTCGTCGATCACGATTGCAGATGAAGCAACCGCAGTTGCTTTTGCCATATCTACTCTTCCGAAACCTTCGTTCATTTCAGGGCGAGCTTTTGCGATTTCTTGTGCAACCCCTGAGCCGTACTGACCTGGAAATAGATCGAAAGCTGTGGCCATCAAGTGAGCCTTAACCAAAGCCGCACTAGGATTTGCGATGTTTTTTTGTCTGATCAAATATTCGCGAACAACTGCAGCCGCCCCGGCTGTGAGAGGAGTTGCCATCGAAGTTCCACCTGCCCACGCATATTGATCGTTGTAGGCGCCCCAAAGTGGTCCGGCTTTGGGATGATGAGAGCGAAGTGAAAGGATGTTTGTTCCCGGCGCCACGATCTCGGGTTTTAGACGACCATCTTTAGTTGGGCCTCGCGAAGAGAACATCGCTACTCCTGAAGCGTTGTCAGAAATTTTTGAGCTTGAAATAGGGTCTGCGGGCCATTTTTCACTCGCGTCTTTGAGCTCCTTAACTTGTTTTTGAATTCCACCATTTGAAATCAAGTTCTCGGAAGCCCCGACTGTTAAAACATTTTTTGCAGTTCCCGGTGCACAGATTGAATTGGGATCGATTTTTCCGTCAGCGTTTAGATCTTCACCGCTATTCCCCGCAGCGAAAATGATCAGCATGTCTGGGTTGTTCCACATAAACTCGTCTACTTGCTGAGATATCGTCTGGTATTCACCTAAACCGGCAGGCGTTCCCCAACTATTCGAATGAACTCGAGCTCCGTCCCGAAGAGATTCAATAAAAATTTTAGTGAGCGGCGTTGGGATTGAGAGGTTGTCTAACATAGGCGACCAAAGACTTTGCGCGACTAACTGAGCTCCGTAAGCTCCGCCACGTATTTGACCTATCGACTCTGTTCCACGGCCTAAAACCGAACCTGCAACGTGAGTCCCGTGACCATTTGGATCCTCCCATGATTCCGAGAAAAGCCCGTAGGGAACTCCTTTTTTTACAGCTCCCCGAAGATCGCCGTGGATTGAATTGGCATCGCCGTTATCAAAACCCGTGTCGGCAATCGCTGCAACTTGGCCGCTTCCGTTGAAGCCGCGAGTCCAAGTCTCATTGAAATTCATGAGCTTTGTTCCCGACTCATAGCCCACTAGATCGGAGTAGTCTCCTGTGCCAGTGGCCGCCATTTCTGGAAAATCAATGTCTGCGAAAAAAGACTCGATCGTAACCGTGGGTTCAATAAACTCGACTCCTTCTACATTTGACAACCGAACTAGGTTTGAGTTCTTGAGCGAAACCACAAGAGTTCTGTTGTCGATCGACAAAACTCGAGCCCCTAATTGAGTCATCGCTGACTGAACCAAATTCACGAATTTGGC
>JBFWYS010000182.1:0-7157 GCA_050186175.1 Pseudobdellovibrionaceae bacterium | reverse complement strand
CTTCACCAATAATGAATTCATCGACGTATTTGCCTTCAAGATTAATTTTTTTCAAGGCGGCATCAATTGCTGTTGCACCTAAACGAGGACCTGGAACAGAACTGAGTGTTCCCTGAAATGAACCGATGGGTGTTCGAGCACAACTTGCAATCACAACTGTTTCCATAAAAACTTCCTTTCGAGACGGACTGATAAATATTTCTGTGGGGATGTTTCATAACGTTTTCCCTAGAAAAGAACAAATCTAGAGAACCGAAATCCGCGATTTTTGTCAATGGAAGGGTTTTCCGTCTTGGCAAAGCTAAAAAGGCCTATTACCGTGGTTGAGAAAGTAGAGGGAATTTATTTATGAACAGATTCATTTTTGCGATCAGTTTATTGAGTGTAAGCATTGCTAATATGCAATTTACTTGGGCACAAGCTGTAAAAACAGAGTCGGAACTCGAGTTTGAGATTCATATTCCTTCTGGGCAAATAGCTCTTAAGGGTGACCTTGACGCAAAAGCTACGAACCCTTTCGTAAAAGTCACTCGAGCCGGGAAAGATCTTGATACAACAAGCCAAGCATCGGGAGAAAAAAAGGGTAACGTTGCGATCGTGAGGGCTCTTCCAGATGCGACGGCTGCGAACAAATGGGAAATTCGATTGCCAGTCGGGAAAAGAGCCAAACTCTACATGAATCAGGGGCAAGTCACTGTGACTGGTTTTCAGGCAGATTTGTTGCTGAACATGACTCAAGGACAGATCTCCTTAAATGGATTTAAGGGCACAGCAAAAATGCATGTTGGCAAAGGCGCAATCACGGTTCTTGAGAGTTCGGGAATGCTTGATATTGAAACTGCGACAGCATCTACAACGATTAAAAAATTTACGGGACCTTACAAAATATTGTCTTTGAGCGGCGAAATCATCGTTGAGAATGTAGACGGTGCAGGCGATGTAAAATCGGCTTTTGGGAACACTAAAATTTTGGCAGGCTCTGGAGGAATTAACTTTGATCTCAATCGCGGGAATTTAAATCTTCAGAACTTTAAGGGACAAGTTGAAGGTGAGCTTCGTGAGTCGAATTCGGTCATAGCTTTAGAAGCAGGTACTCAGTTGCAGGTGAGTTTAGGTTCTGGAAAAATCGCAGTAAATGGAAAAAAAGCTCCCGGTGCACAAGTTGACTTGCTTTCGAGTGAAGGCGGAGATTTTCTTGTGCCGAATCACTTAAATGTTCAAAAAGACGGACTTCATCGCGTAGTCCGTGGGCACCTAAAGGGTGAAAAAAGTGAAGCGCGAATCTTTGTTCGCACAAAAGAAGGCAATGTTTCTGTTACTCAGTAGTGCTAAAATGAGATTTTCATGACATGAAAAATAATAAAAATTTTCTCTCTAGGGTATTGACAGCTGCGGTTAAAGGGTTCAAGCATGGGCCTATGTCTAAAACGCAAAAGAAACCTGCAAAAAAAGTGAACGCGTCAAAAACCAAAGCATCTAAAGCTGCGAAACCAGCTAAAACCTCAAAGACGGCAAAAAAAACGGCCCCTGTAAAAGCAAAGGTGGCTGCAAAGCGAACAAAAAAAGAAGCGCCGCAAAAAGAAAAAAAGATATCTGCAAAAGGTAAAGCTCCGATTCCTGCAGAGACTGGCAGAAAAGCAGCGTCTGCACCTGCAAAAGGGAAAAAGGAAGATAAGGCTGCTAAAAAGGGCAAGGGCAAAGACGAAGCTGAGTTTGATGACAGTGATGATGTCGATTTATTTGATGACAGTGAGTTTGCGGGCTCCGAAGAAATCCCTGAATTTGAAGAAGAAGTTGATGAAGATGATGTGAGTGAAGTTGAGGTCGAAGAGACCACAATTATTTCTGTAACAACTTCAGCGGATCCAGAGGAAATCATTCTCACGGATGCAGAAGGAAGACGTTTTTGTCGTGTTCGTGATTGTGACCAAATTTCAGTCGTTGAAGGTTATTGTAGATACCACTATTTACTTCTTTGGAAAAAGATCCAAACAAGGAAAGCAATTCTCGCAGGTGGAATGCTTGGTCGTTATGTCGAAGAATTGACGGCTCGTTATCCAGATAAATTTCTTGAGATGCTTCGAAAAGACTTACGCAGCGAAAAGGAGTTCCTATCAGCGATCCAGGAACTTGAAATCGATGAATCGAGCGGTGAGAACGAGTTTGAGGACGAAGCGCAGTCTTACATCGACGAAGTTCGAGGTCTTTCAACGGACTCTGGAACGACTACGGATGAGGATGAGTTTTAAGAACAGTTTAAGTATAAAAATGGCTTCGTTTTCGCGAAGCCTTTTTATTTTATCGGCTTGCGAGAGTAAGTAATAAACTGACTGCTTTGATCCGCTGGTAAATTCGCGCCGGCACCAGAAGTATTAGATCCAGTCCTAAATTTAGGAAACTGCCCCCCTTCATTGGGGATTTTGTCTCCGTCTCCTCTGCGCTACCGCGGCGGATTTCTTACTCTTTTCAAATCAGGGTTGTCGTCCGACCCACAAGACCTTGTAAGGTATAAAAAACTCATGGAGGACGAAGTGGAAACTGCTCGAAAACTCCCCAATGAAGGGGGGCAGTTTCTAAATTTAGTGACGAGTCCCATCATCATCCGGATCTTTTTCGACAGAATCTTGCACTTCTTCAATCTCAGGTTCATCTTCGTGTTCTTTAACTAAAGAATCGTCAGCAACACCCAAAATTTTATTCGCTTCGGCTTCAAGCTCTGAATTCTCAGTTGAGTATTGCAAATAGACTTTCTGTCCTTGGAAGTCGGTCGGTTGCCAAGTGTAAGGAAACTCCACCTCGCCATCGGAGTCAAAATAGTCTTGCATCATTGAAGCCGTTGCGTCGATGCAGTTATAGATCCGGTCAACGGCATCTTGTTTTTCAGGAGAATAATCGACAGAGCATTCAAAGTTTGGCTGCGCGAGACGGCCTTTCTCCAGGAATCCGACGCGGAGCAGAACCTCTTTGGAGTAAATGCGACCCTCCACAATAAGTTTGGCGTTCTGAAGGCGGTCTGCGAAAGCCTCGCTGAAAACCTCCTGAATTTGCTTAATGTACTCCTTAGGAAACTCGGTCCATTTACCTGAGGTTTTAAGGCGTGGTTTCATTGGAATTTCTCCTGATCATTTAGATCGTAATATTTGACCTGAAAGCACCGCTCCTTTATAACCCGAGAACCGACTTTTTTGACTCTAGGGAAGGTAGCAAGCGTGTCCCAAACTTTTGAAAACAATGACGTATTAGCCGAAGCTCCGCGATTCGTCAAAGCCCCTAATTACGATATCGGAAAAGGCCGCGGCGTTTACATTTCAACTTACGGCTGCCAAATGAATGTGAATGATTCAGATCGAATGTATTCGCTGCTTGAAATGGCCAATTTCACTCCGGTTAATTCTCCTGACCAAGCAAGTCTCGTCATTATCAACTCGTGTAGCATTCGAGAAAAACCAGTTCACAAGGTCTACTCTGAAGTCGGAACTCTCAGAAAACTTAAAAATAAGAACCCTGATTTTAAAATAGGTGTTGGTGGGTGTGTCGGTAGCCAAGAGAAAGACAAGATGATCAAAAATCAACCTTTGATCGACTTCGTCTTTGGAACTGACAATATCGATTCTCTTCCTGATTTGGTTTTGAAAGCCTATCAAGGCGAGACAAAACAAGTTGAAGCTCGCTTTGAACATCGCGCTCCTTATCACGTTGAAACGTTGGTGCGAAATCCCGGCGTGTCTACGTTCGTAAATATCACAAAAGGTTGCGATAACTTCTGTACCTTCTGTGTGGTTCCCTACACGCGAGGACGAGAGAAAAGTCGCCCGATGCAGCATGTGATTGACGACATTCAGGCGCTTGTAAAAAGAGGAGTAAAAGAAGTCACCCTTCTTGGGCAAAACGTAAATTCATACGTAAGTGATTGCGGAGCTGATTTCGCAGACCTTCTCGCGACTCTGGCTCAAAAAACGGATTTGCAGAGAATTCGTTACATGACTTCGCATCCAAAAGACTTCAATCAAAAACTTGTGGATGTGATGTATGCCAATCAACCCAAGGTCTGCGAGTATATTCACTTGCCATTTCAAAGCGGAAGCTCGCGGATTTTGGAGCGTATGAATCGTGGTTATAATCGGAAACAATATTTGGAAAAGATTGCGATGATTCGCAAGGCGATTCCAAATGTGGTTCTCTCGACAGATATCATCGTGGGATTCCCTGGCGAAACAGAGGCAGACTTCATGGAAACAATGACGATGGTTGAAGAGGCGCAGTTCGAAACGATTTTTGCATTTCAATATTCACCTCGACCTATGACCAAAGCAGCTCGCATGGAAGATCAAGTTCCAGAAGATGTAAAGAACGAGAGGCTAAATCGTCTCTTTGAGCATCACGATAAACTCGCATTTAAGTGGGTTGAGAGATATCACGGCCAAGTTCTGGATGTTCTTGTTGAAAAGGCTTTTCCTGAAAAAGGAATGCTCAATGGACGATCAAGTCAAAACAAACTCGTGCACCTAGCTGGACCTGCAGAATTAGTAGGGCAAACAGTGCCCGTGAAAATTACCAAGGCGCAGCCCGCTACATTCCATGGTGAATGGATTAGAGAGGAAACTGAAATGCGTAAACCGTTACCGCTTCCCACTCTAGAAAAAACAATTGAGGTCCACGCATGACTTTAGTTCAAGAAAATTTACTTGAATTAACTCCTGCAGGAATGGCGGTCGGTCCAACGATTTCTAAACCTGTGATGATTTTAAAAGATAAAAACGGCGAGTCGCTCCCTGTTCCGCTGACGCCACTTGAAGCGGGCGTTGCGCTTTCGCAAAGTTCAAAAACTTCGCCTCCGGCAACTCCCCATCGTGTTCTCTTACAAATACTGACCAGCATGAATATTGTGATTGAGAAGTGTGTGTTTACTGAGATCAAAGGATCAACTTTGTATGTTGAGCTCGCTTTGAAAAATCATCCGAGTTTAAAAACAATGGAAGTGCGCGCCGACGAAGCGATGAGTCTTTGTTTGTTTTTGGAGGTTCCAATCTACGCAACTCGCAGTTTTATGATGAGAAGTCGAGACTTAGAAGCGGAGATGAGCGAAGTGGAGAAAGGAAAACTTCGAAATCCGAAGTTATTCCAGAGAACGCATTCTTATTTGATGTAGTCTTTAAAAAGAGGGAAAAAGTGATTTTGCCAGTTCGTGGATTTGAACCAAAGATTGCAAATGATGCTTATATTGCCCCGAATGCTGCGATCATTGGTGATGTCGAAATTGGTGAAAAAAGTTCTGTTTGGT
This sequence comes from Pseudobdellovibrionaceae bacterium, assembly GCA_050186175.1. Taxonomy (GTDB): domain Bacteria; phylum Bdellovibrionota; class Bdellovibrionia; order Bdellovibrionales; family Bdellovibrionaceae; genus JBFWYS01. The sequence goes on along the minus strand of JBFWYS010000182.1, from coordinate 1,876 downwards.
TTGGAGTCACTATTCGCGGTGACGTGATGCCGATTCGCATTGGCAAAGAAACAAATATCCAAGACAACTCTGTGATCCATGGAACCTACGGCAAGTGCGGGGCGACTTTGCACGATCGAGTGACCATTGGGCACGGAGTCATTCTTCACGGCTGCGAAGTTGAGTATGGCTGTTTAATTGGAATGGGTTCAATTCTCATGGATGGATCGCATATTGGTGCGCGTTCAATTGTTGGTGCTGGTTCTTTAGTCACCGAAGGATCTAGGTTCCCTGCGAACAGTTTAATTCTTGGGCGACCCGCAAAAGTAGTACGAAGTTTAAAACCCGAAGAGATTGATTTACTAGAGAAGTCAGCGGACAATTATTTGCAATACATGTCTTGGTACTAGGAGGTTCTATGCAGGAGTCATTTCGTTACGCTCTTACTTTCGACGATATCCTCTTGCTGCCTCAGTACTCCGATGTTGTTCCTTCCGAGGTTTCCACTCAGAGTTTTTTTGCCCGCGATCGTTATTTGAATTCTCCGATTATTTCGGCGGCCATGGATACAGTTACAGAAAATAAAGTTGCTCGAGTCCTTGCACAAAATGGCGGACTTGGAATTATTCACAAGAACCTTCCAATCGAAGCTCAGGCCCACGAAGTAGAAAAAGTAAAAAAGTACGAGAGCGGAATGATTATGGATCCAATCACATTGGGTCCCAATCGTATGGTCTCAGAAGCTCTGGAACTTATGGCTCGCTACTCAATCAGCGGAGTTCCAATAACAGTTGATGGAAAACTTGTTGGGATTTTAACCAATCGTGATTTGCGTTTTGAAACAAACGTTAATCAACCAATTTCTAACGTTATGACAAAAGAAGGGTTGGTTACAGCGGAAGAGGGAACGACTCTCGAGCAGGCCAGAAGTATTCTTCAAAAACATCGCATTGAAAAACTTCCTGTGGTGAATCGGGCGGGACTCTTAAAAGGTCTCATCACAATTAAAGATATTGAAAAAGCAAAAGCTTATCCTCTGGCGTTTAAAGATCTGCATGGTCGTTTAATGTGTGGGGCGGCTGTCGGTGTTGGCCCAGACACTCATGGAAGAATTCAGGCTCTTGTAGACGCAAAAGTCGATGTAATTGCTGTTGATACGGCCCACGGCCATTCTAAAAATGTAATCGAGATGGTTAAGCATATTTCTTCCAACTTTAAAGAAGTGATCGTAATTGCAGGAAATGTTGTTACGGCGGATGCCACTCTCGCGTTGATTGCTGCGGGTGCGGATGTCATAAAAGTGGGAGTAGGTCCCGGAAGTATTTGTACGACTCGTGTGGTTGCCGGTGTGGGTATGCCGCAGATTTCTGCGGTGATGGATTGTGCAAAGGCAGCCAAATCAAAAGGCAAAACTGTTATTGCTGATGGTGGAATTAAATACTCGGGAGATATTACGAAGGCTCTCGCGCTTGGCGCTAATTCAATTATGATTGGAAATCTCTTGGCCGGAACTGAAGAGAGTCCGGGGGAAATGGTTTTATTCCAAGGACGAACTTACAAAGTTTATCGCGGAATGGGCTCAATGGGGGCTATGGCAAAAGGATCGAAAGATCGTTACGCCCAAGCCAATGTCACCGATGATGATAAGCTCGTTCCTGAAGGAATCGAAGGTCGTGTACCTTACAAGGGCTCTGCAAGTGCAGTACTTCATCAGCTGGTTGGTGGATTAAAATCTGGAATGGGATATTTAGGAGCTCGAAACATCGAGGATTTACAAAAGAAAGCCAACTTTGTGCAAATTTCTCCGCAAGGATTGCGGGAATCTCATGTTCACGATGTAAGTATCACGAAAGAAGCGCCTAACTATCGACTAGAATAGCCGATAAAGAGAATAGAC
>JBFWYS010000181.1:0-7207 GCA_050186175.1 Pseudobdellovibrionaceae bacterium | reverse complement strand
AATTTCGGATTTAAAAATAGAATTTTGGATTTCTTTGCACTTCAAAATCGAGTTCTGCGATGCGCTTTGCAGATCCGGGCTGCGGCACGTAGTGATGCAGTCCGAAGCTGCAATGCGGCCCGGGCCGTTTGGCTCGGAATAGCAGGTGTTTGAGACTTTTGAAGTGCAAAGAAATCCAAAATTCTATTTTTAAATCCGAAATTTATCTTTTAGGGACCACTTCCTGGCCCTGTTTCGGACGTCATTTTTTGAGGGCCTTCGCAACCTCTTCGACATTATGTCTATACATCGCCACAAACGAATCCGCCTTCTTCGAAAGTGAATCCGCGTACAAGACACCGCCCACCGACACTCCACTTTCCTTGGCAATTTGCTGAGTGATTTTTGGGTTCGTCATGTTTTCTAAAAAGAGTGCGCGAATATCTGATTTTTTAATTTGGCGGATCAGATCCGCCATCACTTTTGCCGTTGGATCGCTCTCGGTTGTCCACCCTTGCGGAGACAAAATCGTGAGCTCAAAATCACGGGCAAAAAATTGAAAGGCATCATGAGAAGTCAGAATCTTTCTTTTTTGAACAGGGATCTCGGCAAATTGCAGCTTAGCCCACTCGGCTAGCTCAGAAATTTCCTTTTCATAATTCAGTCGATTGCTTTTGAAAAACTCGGCATCGCCAGGAGAGGCTTGCGATAAGGCCTTTTCGATATTAGATAAGTAAACCGGGATATTTTTTAAACTCTGCCACGCATGCGGATCTTTAGATTGAATTCCGGCAGTCGCTACGCAATTAATGCCTTTAAATCCCGAGCTCTTTATAAGGCGGGACATCCAGCCTTCCATGCCAAGACCATTCGAGACAACAATCTGCGAACTTTTAATATTTTTGAGAGCAGCCGGAGTCGGTTCGTAGACATGGGCATCTTGATCGTATCCCACCAATGAAACAACGGAAACTTTATCGCCACCCACTTTTTGCACGAGGTCCTGCAAAATACTGAATGACACAACGACATCGATTTTTTTGGAGTGGGCCCAAGCGGAGCTGCACGACAAAACTGTAATTAAGGAAATTATAAAACGCATTTTTCAAATTTACGGGAGGTGGCGTTTTTTGGCAAATGATATGCGGCCCGGCGCTTAGCTAAGCCGCAAGAAAGACTCTATTTAAACTCAAGCTCAACTTCAGGAACAAAACTCACCTTAAAAAGTCCGATAGAGACCGAAAAGCGAGCAATCACCTGCAGCCAAACCTGATCCAATGAATATTGAATTGGCTTCGATGGCTGAAGAGACTCCGGAATGTCAACCCGAGAGGTGCCCGCCGCTGATTCATAGTTCCGAATCTGTTGATCTAGAAACTGAACGAATTTTTGATTGGGACCCGCTTGAACACTTAGAGATAAGAAAAGAATTGAGATCGCAATGAACAGTTTTTTCATCTTCGCCTACCTTCTTACAAAGGACATTTCAGTTGTCCCTTTTCCGTTAAGTATCTTTGAGAGAATAAAACTTCCACTCGCTGCCATATCATATGTCGTGCGGATTTCTCCCACGGACCAATCTTTGGTATTTGCATCGTTAGCCGCTCTTAAGAGCTGCTTTGCAATCGTGAATGAGTAATTTAATCCTTTACGAATGCTATTGCGATCTACTTTTTTTGCACGATCTTCAATCAACCAAATAAACAAATCATCTGGCAGAGATTTAACAACCGCCTGAGTTGACTTCGGATTTTTTTCCATCTCCGCATGAATCCAAGCTTCGAATCCCACCGAGGCCACTCCGACTCCAATAGACTGCATGACACCCAGACCCAGCTGATACGTTTGTAACTCAAACCCATCGATCGGATTGGCACTTGCGATCGCGTGAATGTCTTCACCTAAATCAGAGACAAGTTTTCTGAAGCTGGTTCCGATCAAATCATCTTCTGGAGTTTTTCCTTTAACCGCAACACGAGTCGCAAGAGGCCTCCAAGAAACACGCAATCGAACCGAACCTTCAACTCTAAACGGCGAAGCCAGTTGCCCTTCTGCAGTTAAAGTTTTATCTACAAAAAGCCTCTTTACTTGCCACATCGATGCAGGATCAATAGTTAAAAGCCCCTGAAGTTTTCGAACCTCGGTCACAATTTTCGTCGCCTGAACACGAACATTTGCTTCGTTCTTAACCTGTCCGGACTGCATAACTAACTTCGTAAGATAATCAATCTGCTCAGCCGATGTCGCTCTTGAGTTCGTATCCAGATCCCAAGAAAGACTCGACTCGCTCGAGACCGGCCGCAACTTGTCTTTTGTTAAAATGACTTCCGCAGAGCTCGTTCCATTAAATGGCAGAATACCCAGTCTTCCTTCGTGAGTCAGACCAAACTTAATACCAAACTGTTGAAGCTCCCATTTGCTCGCACGATCTGCAACTTCACTTGCTCTTGAGAGAGAGTTTGTATGCACCTTCATTACGCGGGTCATGTCGTTTAAAAATGAAATTGGTGAGCCTTCAGCTTTGTACTCACCCGACTCAAGAAGTTCCTCATTTGCTTTAAGGTCATACCATGCCTCTGGCACTTGCATCGCAGACGCAGATAAACTGAGCACTGTCGTTGAAAGTCCTATTATGAGCTTTTTCATTTGAGGACTCCGTTCATCAGAGCGATGTCATTTATTTTCGTCTCTTTACGGCCAAACACCAACTTCACTCGGCTACTGCTTCCCAGAGTTACAACATTTGAAAACATAAACTGCGAATTAATTCCAAAGCCCACTGTTAACGTATGAAGTTTCCGTGCTGGATTTCTTTTGTCGTGTGCATCGAGCGCAAGCATCGCGGAATCCTGAGCGATAAAAATACCTTTTTGTAAATTATTTGCGTAAGCATCATGTTCAATGGATTCATCAATCAGCTTGTTCTCGGAATCAACCCCGACAAATGGGATTCCATTGTCAGCAGGGTTTAAGCAGCCCAAAAATAGCATCGCGGAACTCATCAACATGAGGTGGCGCGTGAAAGATTTTTTCACGAAGCACTCTCCTTGTGGGTGGGTGGTTTATGTTCTCTTCTCTCTTATGTTATAGAAAATTTCACATCTCGGGGGCCATCTGAGGTCGAGGCGAAACAAAAATAGATGGAAGTCCGATCGAGACGGTCAGAAGTCGTGTAAACTTCTAAAAAGTAGCTAGCTCTACGTCACATCTCTTTCGCTCCGCGAGTCACAAGAGTAGACTGAGAAGGCTTAGTCTAGGAGGAGCTCCGTGAATTTTAAAGTGATTTTCCCTCTCATCGTCCTGTTCGCTGCCTTCGCCAAGGCCAAAATGCCCCACTACGATCTCGAAATGACGGCGTCCGAATACGCGGAGGTTCTCAATTCAAGAAAGTTCGAATCACCTAATTCTGCAAAACCTCGCCTGCAAAAAATTTTAAATTTCGGATCACGTAACTTAGAGTGGCTCGAAAAGATCAATAAAGATTTAGACGACAAAATTTCTTTCACCTCCCCCGAGACTCAGCCCGCTTACCCGATTTCAGCGCCAAATAATTACAACCCTGATTTGATTCTCGGTCGCTACGACTCTCTTTTAAAAGTAATGCCAGACAAAATGAAGGCCGTACTTTTAAATCAGTCCCCTTATACACCCGAACCCCCATTTGATATTCCGACTTACATTGAATGGGGATTCAAAGCGAATCAAATTTATGAAGCCGCAGCTCGCTGGTTAATGATGGAACCTCATCTCACTGATCTTTCTTTAAGAAGATATGCCGATGTTCGAGGTCATTACTATCTCTCCAAAGAAAATGATCTAAAAACAAAACTCAAGCGCTGGAAAAATTTAACCAACACACAAAAAATAAATTTTTCTTTTTGGCTCCAACTGCTTTGCCTCAATGCCAAAGGAAATCAGGACCATACGTGCGCCAGACAATTGCAAACAGCGATCAAGGATGATTCAGTTTGGGGTTACTATTCGGAGTTCAAAACAGCTGGCGAAAACATGTGGAAAAATTATTTCCGCCTCGATCACAAGCGATACGATGTTACCACTTCATCTTCGATTTATAAAATTCCATTCTTAAATCCCAAGAACACCGAAGTTGCTGATTTCCTAGTCAACAATATAGAATCTGAATGGAAATACCAAAATTGGCGACTCGATCTAGATTTTCGCAGTTCCGGATCCATTCCGCGAATTCAATTCATTCCCGGAGTCACGCCAAATGTAAACAGAATTGGCGGCAACATTATTACTATGGATTCCAACCAACCATTGACCGAATACAGTGTCCAGTGGATTATTCGTCATGAGTTTGGTCACGTTGTAGGATTTAAAGATTGTTACATGGAGTTTTATGATTCGAGAAAAAAAACGATCACAGCTTACCAACTAGATACAGAAAATCTCATGTGCAGTCGTCGTGGACATATCAAAGAAACTCATCTCTCAGAGCTGAAACGAGTTTATAAGTTCTAGACGCACGAAAGGACAGTTTATGAAAATTCTCCTCATGGCAGGATCGCTCAGAAAAGGTTCCTACAATAAAAAGCTAATTGCAGTGGCCGATGAAATTTTGAAAAAGAAGACGAAAGCCGAAACTTTAGTTGTTGATATGAAAGCTCATGCTCTTCCGGTTTACGACGGCGATCTTGAAGAGCAATCCGGAATTCCAGATAACGTCATTAAATGGGGGCAACTGATTGCAGGCTGCGATGCTTTTGTATTGTCAACTCCAGAGTACAACGCCTCAATTCCGGGAGCTCTAAAAAATTGGATCGATTGGACGTCTCGCCTCAAACCTCACCCGTGGCCAGGAAAACAAGTTTTGCTTTTGGGCGCATCTCCGGGAGCGCTCGGAGCTACCAGAAGCTTATGGACTTCCCGAGTTCCACTCGAGCAATTGGGTGCCCATCTTTACCCTGAGATGCTCGGTCTGCCCAAAGCTGCGGACGCTTTTGAGGACAGCGGTTTCACTTTGAAGGATACGAAGATGCAGGCGAGGCTCGAGACACTTTTATTGGCTTTTGTTACTTATGCGGAGAGAAATTCAGTTTGAGATTGTTCATCACGCAAACGAATTTCTAAATGGTAATCTGAACATTCATACTCGAAGAAGAGTGAAAAATCTCTTTATATATCCTCACCCACATAAGCGAAATTAGGGGCATCACAATCAAGACCAAAGGAAAAACAAGAGCAAGAGTCCCGGCAATTGCTAAACCGAGGATGACAAAACCAAATACAATAATGTCCAGCCAGGCTTTTCCAAGAGCGTCAAAGTTCAACTTGAGCGTGTCAAAAAAATCAATTCCTCGAACTGTAATTAATTGATTTGAAAATAGAACCAGCAAATTTCCGATGACATCCAACAAGACGCTTGTAAAACCTGGCGCAAGGGCAACCAAGATTCCTGAAATCGCTTTCCAAACTATCAAAGGTGCCAGCGCTTTAAAAAGTTTCGGGTCACTCAGTGGAGTGAACATTTCGGGAATTTCTTTCTTCTCTCCATTTAAAAGGGCGAAATAAATCCTTGTCTGCCCAGATAAAAGCAAGACACCTAAAACTCCGGCAATAACGGCTCCGATTGCTCCCAGATAGGCGAACATCAAAGCCACAACGGTGACGATAAAACTAGGAACAAAAACTAGAATGTAATTTTCTTTGAGCAGCTTCCAACATTCAGAAAGAAAGGAACCGGTCCAGCCACCCGGTAACTTATGAGTTTGAACATCAACCATTATTTGCCCCCCTCTATCCAAAGAACATTAACTGAATGGTGACAAATGAGCAGTATAAAGTAAATGAGTTATTAAAGAGAAACCTGCTTTCTGAAACACAAAAAGCAGGTTTAAGAATTCCGTTTATTTCAACTTCATTGTCACAGTCACTGGGCAGTGATCCGAGACATTTCGGGAGTAATAGTTTGCATCATTGAACGGACCTTGAGGTTTACTTTTGTTGCACATTCCGCTAGCAACGACTTGTCCTTGGATCGGCGCGTTTCCAGAAGCCCAAAAACGATCAAACTTACTTTGATACCGAGGTGACCAGTAAGTGTAAGAGTGTGGATTTGGCACTTGAGAAATATTCAAAGAAAGACGGGTAAAGATCCGGTCGAAAAGAACATCGTCGTTTTCGTTCAATCCGGTATTGCCAACATCATAGGTATTAAAGTCGCCCGTGATAACCACAGGAATACGTGTATCAGAAACATTCTGTAAATACTCACCGATTTTTTCTATTTGGAAAAGGCGAGACTTCGATTCGTTTGGCATGGCCTTAAGATGAACTCCAACGACCCTCAAGACCGGCCTCCCATTTTTTGCGACAATGGCATGAACCGCTGGACGAGACCGACTGTTGATTGCGACATCGTCGATCACGTCGTTGTTGTCAGAAGGCTCATCCATAAAAGTGTATTTGTCGCTCACACAGACCAAAACATATTGGTGTTTTGAATCTTGATGTTGATAAGAGACACACCTTGTACCAGCTGGAAGAATATTTTTGATAAGCCTGTTTTTATCGACCACTTCCTCAAAAATCATGACGTCAGATTCCGGAACATAATTAGAGATAAAGTCTCTGATGGTTCCATCTCGTTTCTCTTTAGAAGGATTTCCTTCTAAAGAGCCGCCGAGGCCGTACCATTTTATATTAAAACTTGTAACTCTTAGGTCCGTAGGACGAAGAACTTCAGAGTCTGTTTCTGCGTAAGAGTTAAGAGAAACTCCGAGCATTAAAACCGCGATTACGATCTTAGAGAATCGTTGCATTGGCCCTCCAAATAGACAGGCATTTACGGCGCCTGGTAGAAACATCGGACCTTATTACCGACTTATACTTAGTATTATCCAACCCGGAATCTGTCTTACCCCAGCACCCCCAGTAAGCTGCAAGGACTAAATGCTCTACTGAATCTCTCTTTTGAGAAAACAACGGAATCCTGACAAATTTTCCAAAAAAAAAAGCTCGAGGGTGTTTCAGATCCAATAAAAACACAATCCCAAATCATAGTGATTTGGGATTGTAGTCAGCCGCGACTCCACGCATCACTCTTGGTCGTCCTCTACTCTAGCATTTGAGTATCACGATCAAGGGGCCTTTCAATGGCTCTATGGCGAAATGGCGCTTTGTCCATTGAGTCGGGCGTTTCTGGCACACTCGCAGGAGCTCTGTACACTTCTGTGTAATCGAGTCCTAGTAGTGAGAGCGTTTC
>JBFWYS010000180.1:0-7290 GCA_050186175.1 Pseudobdellovibrionaceae bacterium | reverse complement strand
AGTTAGCTCAAGTTACATCTGAAATGTCGACATTAGATATTCGCTCAGCAAATATGCGCCAGTTAAGAGATGATCTGACTGCACAACTAAAAGCAGAAGCCGCAAAAGCGATGCCGATCATTCGCGCACGCCTTGCGAAGCTTGCGGAAGTTGAAACTGAAGAAAACGCTAAAATGCTCCAAAAAATTAACTTGATCGAAATCGAAACGATTCAAAGAGTTCATACAGATCAAGAGTTGAATAAAAACTCCTATGCAAAAGGTGAGTTTAAAAAGACGACTGCCGAAGACCTCGTATTCCCAGACGATGGCCATCCTTGGATGGATGAGTTAGATAAATACCAGGTTAAAGTAAATTCATGCCCTCAAAATGTTAGGAGAATGATGTGATTAACAACACTCTTATCAAATTATCTATTGCTGGAGTTATGAGCTGCCTCGTGAGCGCATGCAATATTGAAAATGCAGACATTTACGGACGCCGCAATCTTCCGCAAGGAGAAAAAGCAGTCATCCCTAAAACTGAAACAAATGAGGCCTATTCACCAAAGTGGATCACACTCGATGGTGGTCAAAGAGAATTTGAATTTAATCCGCGTGTTGATATCCTATTTATCGTAGATAATTCTGCGAGTATGACATCGGCCCAGGAGAATCTCAGCAAAAACATCAACAAGTTTGTTGCAGGATTCAGCCGAAACAACATGATCGATTTTCATATCGGTGTTGTTTCTGTTTGGGATAGCTCTGAGCGATTTAAGAACGAAAAGAAAGATCCTTATAAAAATGGTGAACTCCGCCATCCGAAAAGAGAGCAAGGAGCATCTGCAAAAACTCGATATATCACTCGAACTCAGAACGTCAGCGACGTCCTGGCTTCGACTCTAAAACTTGGCGTCGTTCCCTTGGAAGAAGGTGGGCCGGAGAACGAAGAGGTATTCTCTCCCCTGGCTGCCGCAATTTCTGGTATCAACGAACCAAACGCCGACTTTTTTAGAGATGATGCGCAATTGGTTGTCGTTATCATCACAGACGCGGACGACTCTACAAGCCGCGATCCTCAAAATCCAGCTATGGGACTGACCCCTAACCAAATGGCTGAAAAGCTTTTTGACTTCAAATCTCGTCATGGCGGAGCTGAGAAAGTTTCTGTCTATGCAGCTCTTGTTAGCAAGACGGATCCTGACAGCGCCAAGGACTACGTACTTCAAGTTCATCCGAAATATCATCCCGACTGTTTTGAAATAGACACTAACGGAAAGTTTAAAAAAGACGACAACGGGAAATATAAAACAATTGAAGGTAAGTGTACGGGATTTGGGCCGGATCGAATTGAAGAATTTGTGGTTGCAGCCAATTCTGGACGAGGCAATCCCGCAGAAGTGAAATCAAAATTTATCATGAGCTTGACGCAAAAAGATTTCGGTGACGATTTAGCTAAAATTGGATCTGATATCAGCGTAAAAACTTTGGCAAAGGAAATTCCTCTGCCAGAGAGACCTCGTCTCGATAAAGAAACTGGCCTCATAATGATTAAAGTTTCTTACGGAAGCGAAGACAGCTTAAAAGCCGGAAAAGGACAGCTCATTCCCTTACAACAAAAAGGCGGATGGTTGTACGATGCGGAAAAAAACTCGATTAAACTTGCCGGAGATATTGTGTACAAACACGAAGAAGGAGCACGATTTCAAGTTGAAATGGTTCCTTTGAGTTATACTGTTCCGGCTCCTAAGCCTGGAAAGTAATCAGTTTTGTGATTCCGGCTAAAAAATTCTGTTGTCGCCCCGAACAAGCGCCCACTCCAATAGGCATTCCTTCAGGTACCGGGTTCCGAAAGCGGGTCACACCCCTTCGGAACCCGGTACCTCAAAAAATGGATTTTTTAACCTTTTGTTAACTTCCTGCAAACATCTAAAGAAGAAGTATGAGTCCGAATTCCCGTGTAAGCCTCTCTTACAATCCACTCTTTACTTTTTTTATTATAAACCAGCGGACGCATCACCGACCAATACCTTGCAAGTCCCCTGGCATTTGCTGATGTGTGGCCCTCGGTGACTACAGAGTTTTCCGAAATATTCTGACCCATCACCCGAATCGCACATTGCAGATTTTTAACAGGATCTTTGAGCGTATTTTTTTCTTTATCAAGATCACAAAAGGAATATTTATCTTCGTAAGAAAGCTGCATCAGCCCGATTGAATCAATTCCCAAAGGTGGAGGTTCAGCAAAAACTGTTTCGGGATTCCACTTTGATTCGTAAAATGCCATTTTGACAACAAGTTCACTCCAAAACATTTTCTTTTTCGAATCCTGAAGCGAGGGGTACTGCGGACAAAAATCACCAACGTTCTGAGCCTTATCGAGATTCAAAAACTGCTCGTCCACAGTTGCTCTCACAGCCTCCGACCATGCACCTCGCTCTGGATGTTCAGAGTTTTCCCATGAAAGGGGAGCTTGAATGCGAAGGCTTTGACAAGAAATAATTAGAAAACACAAAAAGAAAACTAAGAAGCTTTTCATCTCCCTAGTCTTTCAGAGACACTCTCGATTGTACAGCTTCATTACAATTTCATTATAATTGCAAAGGGTCGACATAAGCTTCTTCAGACTCTTCGATTACGACTTCACGCACTTCTGCTGCTAAAAATTCACGACGTTTTATTAAATAATAAACAAGTCCCGAAACGATTCCTAAAATGAATCCAATAAAATGGGCTTTATAACTGACTTGAGGATCAAACGCCTCCGCAGGCATAAAAAGCATAACTCCAACGCCCAGAGCACGCAATGTCCGTTGTCCAAGCGAACGCACTCGATCCAAGAAAAAGTAGAGAATTAGCCAAGCACCACCCATCCAAAATACAATTCCAGAGGCGCCAACGAGCTCGGTTTCTAAGGGCATCTGCGCAAGCACAAAAAGATTGGTAATTCCACCAACTGCAAAAGTCAGCAACGGAAATAGGAGGGATCCAAAAAAACCGCTCAGAAAATAGCCTAAGATAAAGAATAAAAAGCTATTCGCTAATAAGTGCTTTCCGTCACCGTGGATAATAAGACTTGTCCAGGCTCTCCAATACTCATGGTTCTCGAATACGGCCTTTTTAGAGGCCGCCATCCATTCGGCCCATCCAAAAAGATTCTGCCAATAAATGACACTTCCAACGACCAATAAAAGAGTTGAAAACCACGCTACGACTCCCGCATCTGAAGACGGTTTCTTTGAGAGCCAGGTTTTAATGATTCTGGTTTCCATAAGAGAAATGTGAGTCGGGGACCCGATCTGTCAACCGACTCATATATTCTTATTGCGCATGATAAATTGATAAATATGCTCTAACTGCGAACATCGAAAAACCTGTATAACCAAGTACAAGAAAACCCTTTGGCCCTAATGAGACCCTAAATGTCTGAACCCCTCCCTCGGTGCTGGCTTTAAAAAGCCATCCTAGAAGGCACTGAAAGTGATACTGAAGTGCCCGACCATTAGGTAAAGCCAGCATGCTCAAACAAATGAGCCATCCGAGGAAATGATCTTATAAAGACTTATAAATCGTACGAGAGGCCTGCCCCTACATGGAGGCTTTGACTTGGAATACCTTGATTCTTGTCACCGTTATTCCAAAGGCTCGTGATATCTAGAACGAATGCCGTGGACTTTGTAATAGCCGCAGTTCCACCGATTCCACCGACAGCCAATGTCTCTTGCTTGCCAACAGGCTCATCTCCCTTGGATTGGGTATTTAATGAAATCGGCATCACTCCCGCTTTTACGTAAAAAGTAGCCAGCGGTTTTTCTATATAATTCCACTTTAAGTTGACCGGAATTCCTACGTAGCTTGCTTTCACCGGTATATAGACAGATTTTTCTTTAATCGCAGGCTCTTCGCCCTCAATCGAGATCACTTCAATTTTATCAGACATAGTTAAATAGCTAACTCCGGCCTCAAACGAGACCATCCCACTTCCGACTGCAGCGAGAATTGTTGTCGATCTATCTTCGACGCTATCAACATTCATTGATCCGAGAATTCCAACACGAAAAGTTCCCGGCATACGGGGACTTTCTATTGTGGCCATGGAAGTACTAAAGGCGTTCGCCAATAAGCTAAGCGGGAACATCATCATTAATGTAAAGAGCGCGAGCTTCATAAAGTCTCCTGCAAAAAGTCATTCAGGTGTCAAAGTTGTTTTCAACTTTAGCTTCCTAAAATGCAGCCAATTTAAATTTAGAAAATGACCGCTTTCTAGGAATTTATGTTTGCAGACTTTATGCTCAATGGAAGGATCTCGTCTCATTTTGAGACGTATTCTGAATTTTCAGGCTCGGAGTCTTTGCGAAGCTTTTTCAGACAGAGAGGCTGGCTCTTCTGACCACGAGATCAGAAGAGCCATTGCTTTTACTGAACAGATTCTGGATTTTTTAAAATGATGATCGCTGCCATTACGCGGGCTGAATAATTTTTGTCACCCTCGTAACCTTTGCGAATCAGTGTCCATACATCTCTTGATCCTGTCTTGTTGATTCCTTTTTGCACACCTTCTTCGCCCAAGTTAAAGGCGTGAATCGAAAGCAACCAATCTTTGAATCGATGACGATTCGCCAATAAATATCTCATCGCTGCATCAGTTAAGATTGCTGGATCCAAACGCTCGTCCTTATCCTCATTCACTTGCAGACCGTAATTTCGAGCTGTCTGTGGAATGAACTGCCAAACCCCAGCGCCTTTTATTTTGCTTGTCGGAGACTGAGGAAGATTCCGGTAGGCCGACTCAACGATCGGCATTGCCATGATTTCTTTGGGTACGTTATAAGCTCGCAAAGCCTCTTCGAGCATAGGTTTGTAAGACTCCATTCTCTGCAGAGCCTTTTGCATATACTCACGACCTTCAGGAGTTCCAATATAACGATTTAGTTCTTTAAGAACCAACTCATTTACAGCAATCGGAAAATCCGACGATCTTTTTGCTTTTTCGACCATTCTCTCCGCTTCAACCATTGTAATTCGGCGATCCTGCACAAAACTCTTGGATGCAAACGCCGTGGCGCCCATCAGAGCTACGATTGTAAGGCCTGCAAACAAATTGATCGATTGTTTGGCAGGTGATTTCGTTCGTGAAAACATTTTTTCTATTCTCCTCTTGAGTAAAGGACTTTCTCCCGAGAATATAAAACCAGTTGCGCATAAAGGTTTTTGCTCCCGAGATAGAGCCGATTGAGCCACCTCGACGAGGCAGCGAGCATAAGCCTGAGACTTGACCTTATTTCGGTCGACCAGCGTCTCATCACAGGCAAATTCTTGAACTTCTGTAATTTTACGATTCCAAATATAAATAAGCGGATTTGCAACACAGAGAAATTTGAGAGCCAAAAGGAGATACACCCAAAGCGTATCGCCGTGTCGGTGGTGCTGAATTTCGTGAACAATCGCGATTTTAAAAGCTTCAGGATCTTCGGTTAAATACGAAGGTACAACGATACTGGCTTGACCGGGAAGCCAGAAAGAAATCGGAACTTGCAAAGAATCACTGATTAGAATTTGCACTCCATTAACTTTCCGAAGAACAAATGATTCTCTTTTGATTCGATATAAATTTCTAACATCTCGAAACAGAATCCAAGTCGCGAATAGCAGAAGAGCAATACCCAACAGAAACCATGTGAGAGCAACAGAGTCGGCTTCTACCCCAGAATCCCCAAGTGGAGTCGGAACACTGATATAACCGCTTCCATTACCAGCATCATAAACTTCGCTAAAAGTTTTCATCGAAGGAGCGGACCACATCCTAGCCGCTGGATCAAAAGTCTGATGAGACGGCAAAAAGGGCTGCACGAAAGAAAAAACAAAAACCGAGGCCAGAACCAGATAGTGAAGCTGGAGTTCCGCCTTAGCTGACAATTGAGAGTTCAACTTAAGAATAAAAAATCTAACTCCGAAAACGGCAAGGAATCCAATGACGACAAGAAGATTTAAATTTAAATAAGCAGAAAGTGCTGTTGCAAAATTCATTTTTTACCCTCGGCTGGACGTCCTTCGGCTTTAGCAATTAATTTTTTCAACTCATCAAGATCATTCTTATTAAGATCTACCGAATCTAAAAGCTGGCGAACTAAAGCCACCGGCGTTCCATCAAAAACTCGATCCACCACATGCTTAACGGTCTTCGCTTCGTATTCGGACTTCTGCATCTGGGGAATATAAACGTGACCTCTCCCCTCTTTGCGAGTCTTCAAAACATTTTTTTGCTCGAGAATTCTGAGAATTGTAGAAACCGAAGTATAGGCAAGATCACGCTCTTTCGGAAGGAGTTCGATCACATCTGAAACGGAGCCTTCTCCGAGCTTCCAAAGTATTGTCATTAACTCGAGTTCTGTTTCCGTGAGCAATTTGCTGTGAGTCTCTCTTGTTTTTTTCATAGCTCCCCCAACTCTTTCAAAAGACTAACTAAGAGCTTAGTAGATGGCAACTAAATTTTTAGTTGATGCCGAAAGGAGAGAAATTGAACTGAGAAATTAAATAGTTAGGACCTGGACCGAAGAATCCACAAAATAAAAAAGGATCTGAGTTTACCCAGACCCTTTTTATAAAAACTTTGAAAAACAGACTTACTGCATTTCTTGAATATCTCTTAACAACATTTCTTCGTGGCCTTCAGGCTTTACGTTTTCGTAGATTTTTTTGAGTTTTCCAGAAGGATCGATAAGGAATGTTGTTCGATTCCAGTACATCGTCCCCTTCCACTCTGTCTGTCCTACACCCGCCGCTTTCAAGATCTCGGCACTTGGATCCGCAAGAAGCTCGACCGTAAATGAATACTTTGTGCAAAAGTCTTTGTGAGACTTCACATCATCCTGGCTAATGCCTACGACATTCACACCCAATTTATCAAATCGCTCTTTTTGCTCCGTAAAAGACTTTCCCTGAATCGTGCATCCTGGAGTGTCGTCCTTTGGATAGACATAGAACACCAACCACTTGCCCGCGTAGTCACCGAGAGAACGAGTTTTATTATCTTGATTCGCAAGATTAAAGTCTGGAAATTTTTCGCCGACATTTAACATAATGACCTCCTTATGATCACAGATGTGACTACCACATCCAATTCATATGAGGAACTAATCCTTTTAAATTTTATCTTCAGCTTTATCAAAAAATTCTGTTTCATTTTTCTCATCGTTCGTCGCGCTTCAGGCTCCCTTTCCGAGGGGATTCCACTAGTTAACTCAGATAAGTATTAACCTTTTTTAAAACCACAAATATCACAAAACAAAAAAAGAACCCCATAAACACA
>JBFWYS010000179.1:0-7301 GCA_050186175.1 Pseudobdellovibrionaceae bacterium | reverse complement strand
AATTCTCTATCTCTCACGAGTCTCTCGATTTTATTAAAAGAAATCAGGAATCGAAAGAAGTGATCCCAGTTAAAATTCCAGATCCTCAAGATCCTTCAAAAGAACTTGAACTCGGAGTTGAAAAAGCTGACATCAAAGTTCTTCATGAGTTCATGCCGAGTCGGCTTTATGAAAATTTGTCTACTGAAAGTGCCAAAGCAATGGCACTGGCTGCGGCTTCACCAGTTATAAAACCGGTAAAAAACTTTGCCGTTGGCGCAAAAGACGTTGTAACTCATACGACAAAACAATTCCCGGTTGAGTCTGCAATTTTCTTCATCGCCATTGGTGCCGTTATGACGGCCCAATTGGCCTATTGGTATTCTGAAAATCCAGTTGCCTTAGAGCAACACATTGCCTCTTTGCAGGATCCTGTTTCTCACGTCGGATTCTATGCATTTATGTTAGCAAACGGAACCGTGAATAAGTCGTTGTCAGCTTTTGCTTCTTCTACAAGAATGCGGCACTTTATCCCATACCTGGGAATGACCGCCGGTATGCTGTCTTCCAGTATCGTAGGCGAACTTTTAGGAGATCCTGATTTTCAAAAATGTGTTGCTCACCGCCTGCAAAAACCGCGCAGCGTTTTTGGTTACCAGATTTCCGGCAATGCTCCGAAATATAAAAAGGAAAATGAAGTTATATGTGATCTGGTTTATAAAAAATGGGTTTTAACCAGAAAGCTTCTCCAGTATGCACCCGGCTTGATTTCAATGCTAGCATCGACGGCCGTTGGTGGTGCTTTTGAATGGGGAATTCATTGTCTCCGTGGTCCTTGCAAAGGAGCTATCCTTGCAAAAGGAGCTTCTAGAGGAGTGACAGGCCTTATTTTTAGAGGACTTGCCGTCGGAATTTCATTCATTCCTGGTGTTGGATGGAGTTTTCGCGGAGGACAAGTTTTGTACAAGATTGCTAACATGGCAGGATTTACAATTTTAGATCAATGGATTTTTCATCCTATTATTAAGTGGCCGTTTGGAAATGGGGTCGATAGTGAGCGTCCAAGTCGAAATGCCAACATTGTGGCTCTCTCTGTTTTACAGCTCAAAAAGAAAAACTGGGTAGAAAATTCCAAAAATTTCTGCAAAGAAAAAGTCGAAAACTCGTGTGAAATTTCTCTTCCCGAGGCCCTCGATGAATTCCACGAAAATATGGCCCGCTGGCGAGAATTCAATTTAGAACATGCGATGATGAAACACCACCATTGGTCACAAATGCTCTCGAACTTAACAGGAAAGTATGTCTCGAGTGAAAAATTCTACAATGCATTTATTGCTGCAAATGAAATTCGTCTCCAGAAAAACCCAAAAAGACCAAATGCAGTTCATCCCCTCGAGAGAACTTATCCTCTTTGGGGAATGAGCCTCGTTGGAGGCGAACTCAATGAGCCTGCCCTTTTTGCAATTCCCGAGGTCATTGAAGATGACATCATAGATAATACGATTCCGGTTGTGGTCAAATTTATAGACCTAGTTGCAGACTATGATTCTGAATCAGCTAGAGAGGTAAAAGGGGAAGCGTTTATTAAAGATTTAGTCGCTGCCCGCAATTTATTGGTAGCGCCCCGATCTCAACTTCATACAACAGTTGTTGAAGGAATTTTGAAATTAAACAAACTCGTCAACGCACCAAATGTAAGTTCAACATCTGCAATGGCAATCGAAATTAAAAAGTATTTAAAGAAGCTTATCGGCAACCCAAATCCCTTAATGATTCCTGGCGTTGGCTACATTGCTGCATATGAAGCTCAACCTATAAACCAAAAACTTCATTCAACTATTTCATACCCCAACTCTATAAATGGATTTAAAGCCCCAAATCCAACAGACCATTTTGTTTATAATATGGTTTGCGGCCTTGATCCCGATAAGAACGGTCAGTTAATCACCCGTTTTGCCAGAGGTTTTTCTTGGGAATTTAGTTCTCCGAGAATTGCGAAAAAGCTGTCACCTGGACCTCAAAGCTTCTTCTGCGACGCAATCGGCGGTAGTCATCCACGAGGTAATTTTTATGATCGCGAATTTGTTAATGAGGAGCAGGGCAAGAAAGTCACTTACCAAGGACTTTTGGACTACCTAAAAAAGAACCTCGATCCACGCTTTGTGGACAAGACGCAACCAACCGAAACAAATGAATCTATTTCAAATGCGGTCGCATTTCAATCGTGGTGGTTAAATTTTGTCCAACCCCAGCTAAAGAGCAAAGTGACAGAGATGTCAAAAATGTATGAGTCTGAAATCGTTCCTGAATTTTTAGAAACACTTCGATCTGCTCCGAATAGCCGATGGAATGCAACAGGCTTAGACAACGCTGTCCTTAAATCAATGAAACAAGAACTCAAGTTCTACGTCATCGTCTTGGGAGAAATGGTCAAGGATCTTTACACCGCTCAATACGGTGGGACACCAAACTACTTATATTCTGCGAAACTCACAGCTCCAGTTGGAGACAGTATTGATGTTCGAACTGGAATAGGGAAAATTCTTTTTCCGAAGTCTACGATCTTCGATACGATCGCTGAGATTTCCGGGCGGGATTCTTTCAACTTCAATGCGATGATGAAGAACAACCGCGTGTGGAAGAGCAAGTTTGTTAAAGATGACGGCAGCGATCTTCCTTTAGAGTTCCAGGTCACATTGCTGGCTCAATTCGATCAAATGGTTAAACTTTTTGAACAGTTTGATGTTCAAGACGTTGGTGGAGGACATAAGAGACTTTCTAGCAAGGTTGGACAAAAGGATTTTGAAGCGGAATCTTTAATGGCTGAAGCGATTCTCGATGATCTCCTAAAATTCTTAATATACGACGAGGAGCTTCTTAGACTCATGCTTTTGAAACAAGAGATGGATGCAGCTGATATGCGTGCAGGTGGAGACCTTGACCTCAATACACGGGCACAATTGGAAAAGATGGCACAAATTGCCAAGGAAAAAAAGGAACAGGAAAAGGGAGAAAATCCTGAAGAAGAAAAAGAAGTGGCTTCAACTCTCGCACCGATTCCTGATCAAGCAAAGATTCAGCACCTTCAACTCACAATTTATCAGATGAAGATTGTGGAATCGCTTCAGCAGAAAATTAACACGATCTTTAGTGAGCTTAAAACATACGGACAGATTATTAATGCCGTTAATTACGAAAAAATGCAAAAAGCAGAAAAAGCTGTTGCGGGCACATGTTCTCCTCAGTCGATTATGTCAAACCCAACATTGATGGCGGCATGTAGAAAGACAAGCGCCCAACTATTTTATGAAGAGGCAAAGCACGGAAATTGAACTGTTATTGGCGTGAGATAATTAAACGCTGTGGAGGCTAAATAAAAGGAACCTCACAGTTATAAGATGAACAAGTGTGTAACAAATGAACAGGAGAGAGATATGAAAACGAAAATGAGCCTTGTATGCGCAACAGCTTTGGCTATATTCGCAACGACGGTTGCTGAAGCAAAAAAGCCAACTAATTTTTCACTAACAATTAGCGGGATTCTTAAACACAAAAATACGAAAGAACGCCAAAAGAATGGTGGCATTGAAGGCGATTTAACGAGCCCAACTGCAAAAGTTGCATTTCACAACAATGTAGCGAATCGTGCGAAATATAATGAACAGGCTGTTGCACAGATCGATTCTTTAGCTAGAGAAGTTAAAGCTGATGTTAAGAGCGATCTCATAAAAAATGCAATCGAAGCAAATTCGGAGGGATCTCGTGTTCTTGTCGAGGCTCTTATTATTTCGGGTGATGGAGTAGTCGCAGCTAAAAACAGCACCAAGGCAACAGCAGAGGACGGTGCTCAAGTTGAATCGATGACAAAACTTCAAAAAGAGGCTATTGAATTATTAGCAAATTCCGAAAACCTCACAAGAAAAGACTCTGCGGCCTACAAAGCGCTTCAGAGACAAATGGAAGTTACGGCTGAAGCTCTTCTTGGAAATGCAAAAAAGAATGAACAGGGCGAAGTCGTTCTAGAAATGTGGGAAAATGCGGAAATGGATGGCCTCACGGCGGCGAACGCAAAATTGAACGCAGCTTTAAACAGCAAACAGAACACTGATCAAGCCGTTTTAGAAGCAATTGGAGACAAGCTAGAAGCTCTCAAATCTTGCAGCCGCGGTTAATTGGTTTACTCATAAGTAACTTCATTCTATGATGAGCTCATAGAGGAGCTCATCATGCTCGAGTGGTTACTTAATCTAGATTCACAGATCTATTATTTGATAAATACCACTTGGTCCAACTCTCTCCTGGACCAAGTGATGCCCACCCTCACCGACCTTCATAAGGTCTTTATCGTTCAGGTGGTAGTTTTTCCCGCCCTTCTAATTTTCTGGTGTTACAAAGAGAAAAAGCGATTTGCTCCTTATCTCATCGGATTGGTTATCGCGTATTCTTTTACCGATGCATTTAATCACTATATTCTAAAAGCTTCTATTCAAAGAATGCGCCCTCCTTTTGCGGAACAAACTTACAATCTAAGAACAAGTCCTCACTACGGTTATAGTTTTCCTTCGAACCACGCCTCCAACATTTTTGCTGCCGCTACTTATCTTTCCTTCCTTTATCCTCCTGCCCGGATTTATCTTTTAGGATTTGCAACGATCATCGCCTATAGCCGTGTTTATGTCGGTGTTCATTATCCGTTCGATGTTCTCGTTGGTGCACTTGTTGGAATCTTGATGGCATTTTCATTTTATAATTTGGTACGTGCACTTTATTCTCGGCATTTTGAATCACGAGGTTTTAAAAAATGGCAAAAGTTTTAGTCACTGGAGCGAATGGTTTTTTAGGAAGCTGGCTTACGCGTCGTCTTGTTGAAATGGGTCACGAAACTTTCGCCTTGGTTCGGCCGACAAGTGATATCTCCGAGTTATCTGGAGTTAACTGTGGATATCGTCACGGAGATGTGACCGATATCGAAAGTCTTAAGACCCATTTCAATGACATCGATACAGTTTTTCATCTTGCAGGTGTCGTCGAATACAAAAGATCGAAACGTGCGCTCATGGAAAAAGTGAATGTCCAAGGAACTGAAAATGTTGTTGAGGCCTGCAAAGAAAAAAAAGTTCGCAAGCTTGTCCACCTAAGTTCTGTTGTCGCAGTCGGCGCCGGATTTCATGCAGGTCAAATTTTAAATGAAGATTCCTCATTCAACATACACCACCTAGACCTTGGCTACTTTGAAACCAAACACGATGCTGAAAAAATTGTCATTGAAGCTTGTGAGACAAAAGAAATCGATGCTGTGATTCTAAACCCTGCAACTATTTACGGACCTGGCGATGCAAAAAAAGGTTCGCGTAAAATGCAAATCAAAGTCGCTAAAGGCAGTTTGAAATTTTATACCCCCGGTGGAGTCAATGTTGTGTCGGTTCATGACGTTGTCGATGGAATTATCGGCGCATGGCAAAAAGGACGAACGGGTGAACGATATATCCTTTCAGGCGAAAACCTAAAAATTAAAGACGTCTTTAGAATCATTGCTGAAGAAAACAACCAGACTCCGCCCTCAATTTGTTTACCTCGATGGTTCTTGTTTTTAGTGGGTCACATAGGAGATCTCATGGAAAAATTTGGACTTAAGGGCTCCCTGAGTGTTGAGAACGCATGGACTTCGACTTTGTACCATTGGTTTGACTCAAGCAAAGCACAAAAAGAAATCGGATTTAAGCCTAGGCCAGCTAGAGAAGCGCTTCGAGAAAGCGTAACATGGATGAAAGAAAACGGAATTCTAAACTAGGTAGAATAAAGATACTCAAATGAAAAAACTACTCCTCATCGGCCTGGGCGTGATTCTCTCGCCTTTTATTATTGCGGGAACAATCCTCTCTTATATTGCTCTGATGCTTCCAAGCGAAAAAGAAATCAAAGGCTGCATCATCACTACAATGTACGGCGTCGAACTCTGCTCCACATCAAAAAGCTATGTTCCTTTGTCAAAAATTTCTCCGTTTTTAATTAAGGCCGTTGTCTCAACTGAAGATGGAAGTTTTTATACTCATCAAGGTTTTGATA
Source organism: Pseudobdellovibrionaceae bacterium (assembly GCA_050186175.1). Taxonomy (GTDB): domain Bacteria; phylum Bdellovibrionota; class Bdellovibrionia; order Bdellovibrionales; family Bdellovibrionaceae; genus JBFWYS01. Next base: position 1,256 of record JBFWYS010000179.1, on the reverse strand, counting down.
TTAATGAAATAAAGAAGAGCTTTGAGAAAAACATGGAAAAAGGTGAGTTTGCTCGCGGTGGATCTACCATCACTCAACAACTGGCCAAGAATATGTTTCTCTCCAAAGAAAAATCTCTGATGAGAAAAGGAAAAGAAGCGCTCATCACTCTTCGTCTAGAAGCTCTTTTGACAAAAAGGGAAATTCTAGAAAAATATCTGAATGTCGTTGAATTTGGTGACAAAACATTTGGAATCAAAGCGGCTGCACAGAAATATTTTAAAAAAACTCCCGCTCAGCTCAATATTGCTGAATCTGCCTTTTTAACTTTTCTCTTACCCAGTCCAAAAAAGTATGCCATTTCCTTTTTAAAAGGCAGCCTCAGCCCCTTCTCCGAAAAGAGAATGAAAGAAATCGTCAGCCGGCTTCACCAATTTAGAGAGATCAGTTCAGAGGATTACCAACGAGGACTTCGTGAGTTGGCCGCATTTCCTGGGGCCAATCGTCTAAAAATAGACCTTTCTTTGGATACGGACACTGGCCCAGTTGAGGGCGACGAAGAAGAATACAACCAGGACGGATACGTGCAAGAGGAACCACCAGCTAATACCATTGAGCAAGAGTTGTCGAACAGCGACGACGGCATGAGTGAGGGGGAAGAAGTAGGTGAACCACTGGAATCCGACGGGGAGTTGGGTGAGGGGGAAGTAGGTCCCACTGAAGAGTGACATTGGAATAATAAATCCTGAAGTCGCGTAAATAAAAGAGTCGTAATTTCTTGCAAACGACGTCATCAACATCCCGATCGCCGAAAACACCAAGCACACTAAAAACAAAACAAACATCGCAAGAATGATTAAAGGTGTATGAAGCAAACCAAATGCACCTGCAACCAACGTTACACCGAGGACCCCCAGAAAACCTTTAGTCGCTCCCCATAAAACTTCACCAATTACAATTTCTGATGGACTCACCCGAGTCATTAAGATTGTTGCGTAGGTTTTTTGATGAGTGAGCTTTGTAAAATTTCCGTAAGTTCCTTCGAAAAAAGAAACCATCATCGCTGTTGAACACAGAAGTCCTGGGAAGAACCAATCAACGTAAGAAATACCCTGAATATTTGAAACGAAGGCTCCAAGCCCATATCCAATAGCACCTAATCTCAAGTTCATGGGCGACGGTCCCTGGCTCACGGTTTCCAACGGATATGGGGCTTGGCTACGCTCTCACTTCTTGCGCCTGCCATTCGGAGATCAGGGTTATTGCATGCACCGAGA
>JBFWYS010000178.1:0-7301 GCA_050186175.1 Pseudobdellovibrionaceae bacterium | reverse complement strand
GAATGACTTTCCACGACTTTTTCCTCACCGAGAGAATATTCAAACTTTTGGGTCTTATTTGTATGCCAACATCGTTGAAAACGAAGATGGAACTGCGGATTGGCGTTTTTCGAAAGAGGCTATCTTTCTAGCGCTCAAGCAGGGGCGCGCGAAAGACCGCTGGGATGAATACGAGGCTTTGTCGATGCCAATTCTTGTCGTGCGGGGCTCGACTTCTACTGACTTGTCACAAAAAGTTTATGAAGAAATGCTGGCCAGAAACGTTCATGCCCAGGGAATTGTGATCAGCCCCTCAGGGCATTGGGTACATTCGGATCAGCCTTTGAAATTTATTGAGGCCTTAAAAAGTTTCCTGGTGGATTCTAAAAGCTAATGCGGAGCAGAAGGATCCTGTCTTGATTGCTGCTTTGACAATTCTTGGCCTTCTCAAGTACCTTCAAATCAGAAGAATAATGGAATCGCGTGTCATCGTCCGTTTATATCTGCGTACAGAGATTGCGATTCATGTGAGCCAAGGGTGCTCACAACATATTGAAATCTCCCTTTTGGGAGAATGTTAAAAGGTGTGCTTTGAAATTCTCCGAATTAAATCTCGAGCCTTCAATCAACGCGGCTCTCGAACGACTGACCTTTGCTGAATGTACTCCTATTCAAGAGATCGTATCTCCTCTTATCCTTGATGGAAAAGATGTCGCAGGACTGGCGCAAACCGGAACCGGCAAAACGGCTGCGTTTTTGTTGCCGCTAATGGATCGAATTGTGAAGGGAAAAAAATCCGCGGAGGGTTTATCCGAAGAAGAAATAGCTGCGAGAAAAACTCGTTCACTTGCCGACTGGAAAACGCAGAATTTTGTTTTGATTTTGGTGCCAACGCGTGAATTGGCCGAACAGGTTTATGAAAACGTCGAAAAGTTTGGAAAAGAGTCGGAACTTTCTGGAATCGCCGTTTACGGTGGAACAAGTTACGATAAACAGAAAATGGCTATCGGAAAAGGTGTGGATTTTGTTGTCGCAACTCCGGGCAGACTCATTGACTTGTATAAAGAACACGTTATCGATCTCCGTCAGGTCCGCGCGATTGTATTCGATGAAGCGGATCGCATGTTCGACATGGGCTTCAAAGATGACATGAAGTATATCTTGCAGAGAGTTCCGCGTGAGAGACAGTTTTTAGTGTTTAGTGCGACTCTTAATTTTGATGTTTTGAACACGGCTTATCAATTCGGCGCTGAGCCGATTGAATGTTACGTCAGCCGTGATCAGGCAAAAGCTGAAAACGTAAAAGATGAAATTTTTCATGTTGGTAACAATGATAAGCCGATGTATTTGCTCTCTCTGATTAAAAAAGTCGGACCGAAACAAGTTATTATTTTTAGTAACTTTAAAACTTCGGTCGATCGTTTGGCTCGATTCCTTACTTTGAACGGAATTCCAGCTGCGGGGATCTCTAGTCTTCTCACTCAGGTCCAAAGAAATCGTGTCATGGAGAGATTCAAAACTGAAAATGATACGAATATTCTTGTGGCGACCGACGTTGCGGCAAGAGGGCTGGATATCAAAGGGGTAGATCTAGTTATTAATTATGAGATGCCAGGTGATCCTGAAAATTATGTTCATCGCATTGGTAGAACAGGACGAGCCGGGGCTACTGGGACTGCGTTCAGTTTAGTGAGTGATCGTGATGTAGACGCCTTATCTCGTGTGGAAGATTATCTAAAACATAAATTGCCAATTGGTTGGATGGAAGATGCAGATTTGATTCGTGAATTCCAGCCGATTCCCCGTGATGATGGTTCTTTGTTGAAGAGTTACGACGAAGAAGGTGAAGGCTCTCGTGACCGTGGTGATCGCGGGCAGGGTTTCCGAGGACCGCGTCGCGGCCCTGGAAGTCGCAATCAAGGTCGCGGTCCTAGAGACGATCGAGGCGGTAAAGACCGTCATCACAAAGGGCGTGATTTTGGAAAAGCGGCCCAAGGTCGAGATTTCCGCAAAAATGAAAGCACCAAAGAAGGTCGTGAGAATCGCCATGAAAGTGGTCGCCATGAAAGTGGTCGCCACGAAGGTGGTCGCCCTGAAGATCGCCATGACAACCGCAAACATGGGAATCGTCCTCAACATGGCAAACACTCACAGCATAAGAAACAGGACTTTTCCAAAAGACCTCACAAGCAAGGTCACTCTAAAAAGCATTTGCACGGAAAACCGAAACAGGCTCCTGGACTTTTAGGTAAAGTCAGCGGCTTTTTCAAAAAACTTTTGGGTGGAAAAAACTCGCCACCTCCGCACAAAAAAATGCATTAAAAGCACCTCTAAATACATTTAGTTTTTCTTGGTTTAAATTTTTTTGAACCCGTAAGATTTTTTAAAATTGCCGAAAGCCTCGCCCTTTGTCGGTAATAGCAAATTTGATGTATTTTCTCGTTTTGGATCGCAAATTCGTACCAAGGTAAGACGAGATTATTAAGGAAGTATCAAGGGAATTCATTTCTGTTCCGATAAGAAACATGAATGAATGCACGTAGTTGGGTATACAAAAATGTGTTTATTGTTCAAGAGAAGGTGACTTCGCTCTTGGCGAAGGTTTTGTTTCTTTTTCTATCCAGCACTTTGTTAATTTCTTGTTTTGGTGGGGGCGGTGGCTCCTCTAGTTCAAACAATTTAAAAACCGATCAATTGGGAATCACATTAAGTATAATTTCCGGAGACAATCAGTTCGCGGCACCCGAGCAGCTCTTTGCTATGCCTTTGATTGTAAGGGTTGGGGACCCAACCGGAAGTCCTATTCCAGGAATGGAAGTGACGTTCACTGTTACGGATCCAACTGCTCAGGTCGAAGTTTTAAGCCCTAAGGTGACCACAGATCAAAACGGAATCGCGAGCTCTCAGGTGCGAGCGCCAAATGCATCAAATGTTCGTGTTAGTGTGGAAGCTAAAATCGTGGGTTCTAAGAACGGAGTCTTTTTCGCGAGTTTAGAAAGCCGTAGTTTTCCTGAAACTCCGACACTTGCATTAACAGATTCTGTGACGGGCAGTGATTCATTTGCGGTCCAAACTATTGTCGCGGCCGATATTACTAATGGTGGAAGCGTAACCAAGTGGTGTTTGAGTGAGCTGCAATCGGCGCGACCCGATACAGGCGCCTCGATTTGTTTGGGCGGATCAGGATCACTAGGTGGCTGGACGGATTCGAAACCGAACTCTTTTACTTTAAATAATACAAATGGAATGAAGACAATTTATCTTTGGGTTGCCGATCAGTTTAATCAGGTTTCATTAAACCCTGTTACAGATTCGATCATGTTTGATAATACCCCTCCGGGCGTTCCCACGTTGGCTGTTTCAGATATTTCTTCTGGATCAACAACGGATACAGCGCAGGCTTTTATTAACGTCGTTATTTCAGCGGATGGTGATGCGACACAGTGGTGCGTAAAATCAAATCTGACTTCTGAATCTCTTCTCGCAAATCCGAGTCGGACCGACCCATGTTGGTTAACTGCAGAACCGACTCAGCATGAACTATCTCAATTGGGTGTGAATCGAGTTTATGTTTGGCTGATGGATCAAGCTGGAAATACATCGGCGACTTACGACAGTAAAACAATAAACTTTGCCGTGAACTCAATGCCGGATCCGGTTCTAACTCTCATAGATCCAACAACGGCTCTTAGCACTTATGCCCGTCAGACCGGGATCAATATTGACATTTCATCTGACACTTTCGCGAGAAAGTGGTGTGTGAGTGAAACTCAAATAACTCGTCCTCTAACGGGAGCTTCTGCCTGTGTTGGTGGACTGGGTCCAAGCAACGGTTGGTACACAACTGAACCAACGACTTTTTCTCTTTCTTCGGGAGATGGTGACAAGACGATTTACGTCTGGGTGGCGAATCCATTTAACGACACGAATGAAAATGCAATCACTCGAGTGATCAACTTAGATACCACTCCTCCGTCGATTCCGATTATCGATTTAAAAGATCCGGTTACAAATCAGCCAAACTTTACAAATCAGAGCTCTGTCTTGTTGCAAATTTCAGGTGATAACGATGCTGTGGCTTGGTGCGTATTTGAAGGGGCATCAAATGCATCTCCTCCTTCGTTTCCACTTTTTAACAATGCTTGTTGGGTAGGAACTAGACCGTCGACGGCAGCGTTGAATGCTTTGGGATCTCGACGTGTTTACTTATTCACAAAAGATGCAGCCCAAAATATTTCTCCAGCTCCAGCGGTTGGGGCGATTACTTATACGACGACTCCTCCTAGTGATCCCGTTTTAGTTCTCAGGGACACCACAACGAACTCAACGACCTTATCGATGGCGCCGGCGATTTCAGTTTCAATTAATTCTCCCTCTGGAACAACTCGTTGGTGTGTAAGTGAAACCCAAACATCCAAACCTGTAAATGGAACTTCGAATTGTAGCGGAGGGGCGGGAGCCTCTAGCGGGTGGAGTACAACAGCACCAACTAGTTTTGTTCTCAGTTCTGCTCAAGGAGCTAAGACAGTTTATGTTTGGGTTGCTGACAGCGCGAACAATGTGAACGCCAATGTTTCGACAGCATCTATTACTTTAGATAACGTAGCTCCGCCAACTCCAACGCTTGCAATGAGCGATCCAAATTCGGGCTCACAAACAAATACGAATCAATTAGTTGCTGCGATCGCCGTTGCCAATGATGCTCAAGCAACAAAATGGTGTCGCATCGTAAAAGAAAGTTCCGATGCGGCTCCGGCGACTCCGACGTTGACCGAAGTTTGTTGGACTGGAACTCGTCCGACAACTGTCTTTCTTGAGCAGCCTGGAAATAGAAAACTTTATCTTTATGTAAGAGATGCAGCAGGAAACGTTTCTGCAGCCGCTTCAGCCACAATAGAATATACGAACGCGGTTCCTGCAGATCCAACGATTGTGGCTTCTCATGCTGTTACAGGATTAACTACGTATGCAAAAACGACGGCGGTTAACATTAATATTTCAGGCGATGCCGATGCTGTCCGTTGGTGTGTGAGCGAAACGCAAACTAACAGGCCGTCTCTTGGAACGATCGCATGTAGCGGTGGTACCGGACCTTCAAATGGTTGGTTCACTGCGAAGCCAACGACCTTCACGCTTTCGGCGGCACAAGGTCTAAAAAGAATTTATGTTTGGACTGCAAATGCCGCTAACAATGTTAATAATAATCCGTCAAATGCAGGAATTACATATGATTCCGTTGCTCCAACCACGCCAACAGTCGCACTCACTGATCCGAATACAAATTCGACTTCAAATACAAATCAGTCGACTGTGAATTTGGCGATTACGGGCGATGCTAATGCTGAGGCTTGGTGTTTGATTGAACAAGCAGATGCAGCTGCAAATCCAGCGCAGCCGGCCTACAACAATGCGTGTTTCTCAACATCGAAACCATTAAATGCCACTTTAACTGCGACAGGCGCGCGCGAAGTATTTTTGTATACTCGTGATGCGGCTTACAACGTTTCAGCGTCAGCTGGAGCGCAAGTAATTTCATACTCGACGGCGACTCCAGCGACGGCAACACTTACACTTTCGGATGCGACGACCTCTTCAACGAGTTACATACGTCAGTTGGCCGCACAAGTCAGTGTCACAGGTGACACCGGCGCGATGAAGTGGTGTCTGAGCCAAACTCAATCAACAAAGCCAAGTCTTGGAACGGCAAATTGTGCTGGCGGTACGGGTTTATCAAACGGTTGGTTGACGGTGCGCCCAACAAGTTTCACGGTTTCAGCGACCGACGCTTCAAAAAATCTTTATCTATGGACAGCAGATATTAATAATAACGTTTCTGCTACGGCTGCATCAGATTCGATTACTTTGGATACTTTGCCGCCATCGACTCCAATCGTCTTATTGTCGGATGTTTCTTCGGGTTCGACAGCTCTGACAAATCAGGCTACTGTTGGAATTTCAATTGCTGCTGATACGGATGCAGTTTCTTGGTGTCTTCTTGAAACAAGTTCTGGTGCGGCAGCACCAACTGCTCCACTTTTCAACAATGCTTGTTGGGTGGGAACGCGTCCAACAACAGCTTCATTAACGACTACTGGTGGCCGTCGTGTTTATGTCTACACGAAGGATATTGCAGAAAACGTAGCGCCTGTACCAGCCGTCGGCATGATCACCTACTCAACAACTCCTCCAGCTGATCCAACGTTGACAATGCGAGATCAAACGACAAGTTCGGCAACTCATGCAATTGCGGCGAGTGTGAATTTATCGATTGGTTCCCCTCCGGGAACTCTAAAATGGTGTGTGAGTGAATCTCAAAATACGAAGCCTGCAAGTGGAACTGCCGCTTGTACTGGTGGTGCGGGTGGTGACAACGGTTGGGATACCTCTTTACCAACGACCTTAAATTTATCTGCGGGCCAGGGAGCGAAAACAGTTTACATTTGGGTTTCTGACAGCGCCAATAACGTAAATGTAAATGCGAGTTATGCATCGATTACCGTGGATTCAGCGGCTCCAGGAGCTCCAACTGTTGTGATGTCAGATTCGAATACGGCTTCCACAACAGAGACCAATCAGGTTTTAGTGAACTTAGCAATTACGAATGATGCCGAGGCCGTGCGTTGGTGTAAAGTCATGCAGGCAGCGGTCGATCCAGATCCGGCCTTGCCTACATACGGAGATCAGTGCTGGCTTTCAACTGAACCTACGACTCACTATATGGATGCAACCGGAAGTCGAAAAATTTTCGTCTATATTCGTGATACAGCTGGAAATATCTCAAACGCCGGAACAGCAACTATCGGTTATACAACTTCAACTCCAAGTGATCCAACTCTCGCTCTTGCGGATTCAGTTACGGGATTAACGACTTACAATAAATCGAGCGGCCTTGCTGTTACGATTGGGAGTGATGCGACTGCGACTCGGTGGTGTATCAGTGAAACTCAAAGCACGCGTCCACTTCTTGGAACTTCGACCTGTGCCGGTGGGAGTGGAGCTTCGAATGGATGGCATACAGCCCGTCCTACGACATGGACTGTAAGTGCAGGTGTTGGACAAAAACGAGTTTATGTTTGGATTGCAAATTCCTCTAATAACGTGAATTCAAATCCTGTTTCTACGGCGATCGTCTATGATACGACTGTTCCTACAACTCCAAATGTAGGTCTTGTGGATCCAAATACGGGATCCTCGTCAAATACAAACCAGGCGGCTGTGAATTTAAATATCACAACCGATACGGATGCAGCTGCTTGGTGCGTGATTGATCAAGTCGGTGGAACGGCGGCTCCCGCTGTCCCCGCATATAACAATGGTTGTTT
>JBFWYS010000177.1:0-7340 GCA_050186175.1 Pseudobdellovibrionaceae bacterium | reverse complement strand
AGTTTTAGTTTGCGGCGCTTCGCAAGGAATTGGTTTTGCTTCGGCAGTTGAATTGGCAAAATTGGGTGCCGAGTGTGTTCTCTTAGCCCGAAATGCTGAAAAATTGGAAGAAGCAAAGCGCGAGCTTGATAAGCTAAGTGCTGGCGCTCAGCACAAAGTCATCGTTTGTGATCTCAACGACCGCAAACAGTTGCGTTCGTCGATTGAGGCCGAAGTTAAAAGTAGGCCAATCGAGATTTTGATTCATAATTCTGGCGGCCCAAAAGGTGGGCCCTTGTTAGAGGCGTCCGAAACAGAATTTCTTTCAGGTTTCGAAAATCACATTCTTTCTGCGCAACTATTGGCTCAGGTTTTAGTGCCCGGAATGAAACATCAAAATTATGGCCGTATTATTAATATAGTTTCAACTTCGGTTAAAGCTCCCATTCCTGGACTGGGTGTTTCAAACACAATTCGTGGAGCGATGGGAAGTTTTGCAAAAACCTTGGCCGGTGAGTTGGGGCCGTTTGCAATCACAGTCAACAATGTTCTTCCTGGTTATACTAAGACGGAGCGTCTCGAGGCTTTGAAAAAGGCTGCTGCGACAAAAAACTCGAAATCTGAATCGGATATCGAAAATTTATGGAAGTCTGCAACCCCTCTGGGGCGTTTTGCTGAAGCACACGAGGTGGGGGCAGCGGTTGCTTTCTTGGCAAGTCCCGCAGCCGCGTTCATTACGGGAATCAATTTGCCTGTTGATGGTGGAAGGACTCCAACGCTGTGAAGTTCGATATTTTTCTTTCGATTTGTCAGACCGAAGTGGATGGCTATATGCCCTCCGAGAAAAAAATGTTTCAGAACTTTTTTGAGCAAGTTCGTTTTGCAGATGAACTTGGTTTTGGAACGGCATGGGTTGCAGAAACTCATTTGTCTTGCCAGATTCAAAAAGAAAATCCGGGTTCTGTGATTCCTCACTTTAAGGGTGAGATCGGGTTGAATACGGATATCTTGCAAGTGGCTCACAAAGTTTTTGGACAGACCCGACACCTCAATGTGGGTTCAGCAATCCGAAATATTCTGTGCAATGGGGGACCAATTGCTCACGCGGAAGCGATTCGCACCTTTTTGACTTTACATTCTGTAGATGAATCTGAAAAAAGACTTCTAGAAATTGGCTTCGCAGCCGGAAGGTTTCCGTTTTCAAATACGCCTTACGGAGTTCGCCCCCGAAATGAAACTGAAAAAGTGGCTTGGGATGTGGTAAAGAACAAATGGTTCCAGTCGGCCACCGAGATTTTTGTTCGTTTTATAAAAGGCGATAAGTTCTCAAGCCAAGAAGTTTCTCCTAGATATTTACAGGCTTCGGATTTCAGAGAAGAAGCTTTATGGCAAAAGACTCAGGCTGCTTACGCCGCAGAGACAGGACAAAAAGCAGGGGATAAAATCCCGCTCAATCCATTTTATGAGTTTGATAGAGTTGGAGTTATTCCTTTTGAGGCTCCGCTCAAAAATCTTCGCCTTACAATCGGCTCTCATGACCCTGAAGCACAGATCTTAGCGAATCAATTTTATCCAACAGGTGTTTTCAACTTGTCGATCACTCCGCCTGCCGTTATTGAAGAAGCCCATAAACGCATGCGCGAAAATTTTCATTCGGGTGGGGGAACCTGGCAGCGTGATATGATGCCGAGGACTTGTTTGGTTTTTATAGATGAAAATCATGAGAAGGCTAAGACGCAAGCCCATAAGGCCTGGGAAAACTACTGGCGCGCGATGGAAAAAACTTTGGATCCAAAAAAAGTAGAGCAAGCTGTAGGTAATGCCACATTCGGAACTCCCGAAGAAGTTCTCGCACAGATGAAAGAAAAATATCATAAGGACGATCGACTTTTGTTGTGGTTCGATTTTAACAATCACGACAGTAATGCAGTTAAAAACTCGATGAAGCTTTTTATGGAGAAGGTCGCGCCTCACTTGGCGTAAAACATCCTTTGCGACTTAGGAATGAAGGTGCAAATGCTAAAGTTAGCAAATTTCATTAACGGCGAAAATGTGGCGCCAGAAGACGGAGCTTATTTAGATCACGTTAATCCTGCGATTGGAACAGTGGATTCTCAAGTTCCAGATTCAAACTCTAAAGATGTCGAGAAAGCTGTTTTCGCCGCAGAAAATGCTTTTGTGATTTGGTCATCGACTCCGGTTGAAGAGCGCTCGCGGGTTCTTTCAAAAATTGCCGATCTAATTGATTCTAGGAAAATGGAGTTGGCAAAGGCTGAATCCGAAGATCAAGGAAAGCCGGTCACCTTAGCTTTTAATATGGATATCGCAAGGGCCTCGTGGAACTTTCGATTTTTCGCCACAGAAATTTTACATCGCACTCAAGACTCAACTGACATGGATGGCGCGGCTCTCAATTACGTTATAAAAAAACCGGTGGGCGTGGTGGGTCTTATTTCTCCCTGGAATCTCCCATTGTATTTGCTCACCTGGAAAATCGCTCCGGCGATTGCGGCAGGCTGTACAGTTGTGGCAAAGCCTTCGGAGTTTACGTCTCGAACTGCCTATATGCTCGGAGATATTCTCAATCAGGCCGGGCTCCCAAAAGGGGTCGTGAATATTGTTTTGGGGTTGGGCCCTAAGGTGGGTGAGGCTTTGGTGAAACATCCGCGAGTGAGGGCAATTTCTTTTACTGGTGGAACAATGACCGGTGAGAGAATTATGAGAGAGGCGGCAGCTCAAACGAAAAAACTGAGCCTTGAGCTCGGCGGAAAAAATCCGAACATTATTTTTGCTGATAGTGATTTAGATGCTGCGATCGATACAACAATTCGATCGAGCTTTTTGAATCAGGGTGAGATTTGCTTGTGTGGTTCAAGAATTTTTGTTGAGCAAAGTATTTATCCTCAATTTGTCGAGCGTCTTGTAGCTAAGGCAAAAGCTCTCAAAGTCGGCGACCCAAGTCAGGAAACGACTTTTATGGGACCTCTTGTAAACGAGGGGCACTTCAAAAAAGTCGTTTCCTATATTGAGGACGCAAAATCAGCAGGTGCAAAAATTCTTTGCGGCGGAAAGAAAACAGATCTGAATCCACCTTTCGATAAAGGATTTTTTGTCGATCCAACGGTGATTGTCGAGGCCAAGCGAGATTCAAAGATTCAACAAGATGAAGTCTTTGGTCCAGTTGTAACGGTGACTCCGTTTTCGACGGAAGATGAGGCTTTGCAGCTCGCAAATGATACAAAATATGGATTGTCTGCGAGCCTATGGACACAAAATCTTTCGCGGGCACATCGTTTTGCTCGCAAGTTAAATGTAGGAACGGTTTGGATTAATACTTGGCTGATGCGTGATTTGCGAGTTCCTTTTGGAGGCGCAAAGGCTTCGGGGATTGGTCGCGAGGGCGGCAATCACTCGCTAGATTTTTTTAGTGAAACAACGACGGTCTGTATCAAGTTATAAGAGGTGAACTGTGAAAGGTAAAATTGTAGCTGGATTTTTGGCTCCTCATCCACCACACCTGGTGTACGCGGAAAATCCTCCACAAAATGAAGCTAAATCCGAGTGTGGCTGGGAAACTTTACGTTGGGGTTATGAGAGAGTTCGTAAAAACCTAGAAAAAATCGATTATGATGTGATCGTGATTATTTCTCCGCACTGGAGAACTTATGTGGGGACTCACTTTTTAGGAGTGCCTCACTTTAAGTCGATTTCGGTCGATCCAATTTTCCCAAATCTATTTCGTTATCACTACGATTTGAAAGTGGATGTTCCTCTTGCCGAAGCTATTTGTAAGACTGCAGCGGGTAAGGGGCTCGAAACAAAAATGATGAAGAATCCTGATTTCAGAGTGGATTATGGCACGGTTGTCTCCTGCCATATGACAAATCCAAAATGGGATAAACCGATCGTTGGAATTTCTTCAAATGCAGCCGCTCACTATTTTAATGTCGATGTCATGCAAGGCTTAATGATGAAGTTGGGCGAAGCCACGCGCGAAGCTATTGAAGCGAGTGGAAAAAAAGCTGTCTTGCTTGCAAGCTGTTCGTTGTCTCATCGTCATTTTACAACTGAAGCCGATGTTCCTGAGGATATGTCAAAAGAACACATTCAACATCATGGGCAGTATCTTTGGGATATGAAAATGATCGATCTCATGAAAAAGGGAAAGTCGAAAGAGCTAATCGACCTGCTTCCTGATTTTACCGAGCAAACAATTGCAGAAACTGATTCGGGTGCGCTGACTTGGTTGATGTCGGCCATGAAGTTTCCGGCAAAGCCTGCTGAAGTCCATGCTTATGGAAGCGTGATTGGAACAGGTAACGCTATTGTTGAGTGGCACGGGGAGGTTGCGCCATGAATCCTGTAATTGCTGGATACGTTTTGCCGGGCTTGCCCCAAACTTTACTCACTCCAAATGCAAATCCGGGTTATGCAAAGCTTCGTGCGGCTTTTGATAAAGTGCGTGATGAAGTCGAAAATTCAGGTGCGGATGTTTTAATGATTTACTCTACCATGTGGCCGAGTGTAATTGGTCACCAAGTTCAGGCTATGCCCGAGCCAGAATGGGTTCATGTAGATGAGGAATTTCACGATTTGGGTTCGATTCCTTATAAATTCAAAATCGACGCTAAGTTTGCCGAAGGTTACGTGAAAAATGCGAAACTTCGCGGTTTGCAGGCAAGAACTGTCGCGTACAAGGGATTTCCGATTGATACGGGTTCGGTGGTTGCAATGAAGTTGATTAATCCGAAGAATAAAATTCCTGCGATTATGATTTCTAGCAATATTTATGCTGATCGCGCTGAGACTGTGGTGCTTGGCAAAGCGGCTCTTGATGCCTTAAGGGAACAAAATAAAAAAGCGGTTGCTGTCGTTATTTCGACGCTTTCAAATCGGTTGCATCAAAAATTTATCGATCCAAAGGACGACGCCATTCACTCTTTGAAGGATCAAGAGTGGAACCAAAAAATTCTTGAGTTCTTTTCTGAAGGTCGTCTTGAGGATGTGGCTCAGCTCTCACGCCAAATTCATAAAGAAGCGCGGGTAAAAAAAGTTTCTAGCTTTAAACCTTTCTGGTGGTTGAGCTCGGTGATGGGCGCACACAATCGCTACAAGGGCGAAGTTTTTGAATATCAAACGCTTTATGGTACGGGTTCAGCTGTCATCGGTCTTAAGCCGACAGCCCATGCGGCTCGGGATTTAGAATTCGATGAAGAAAGCCCTGAGCAATATGCCGGCGACCGAAATGTTTTACAGGCTGCTCCTGAGGCAATGGCCGACATGTCCTCCCAGTCGACGAATCCTGGGCGGGATGCTGAGGAAGACGAGAGCTTATGATTAAAGATGAGAAGGATGTTTATCCCAAGTCTCCTTTTGGAGAAAAAATCGAAGGCATCCCGACGGGGCGTGATGTTGAATGGGAGCCGTTAGTTGATTATCGCCGAAATGGTGTCAGTGAAAACACTATTCACGGGGCCATTGCGTGGTCGAGCGGAAATAAAATTATTCATTCATTTGGTGGAAACGTTTTGTGTTACGGCCGCTCGATGATGAAGCTTCTATATATCAAACCGTTCGCCGATGTTTTAAGAGATACAACAGATTGGAAACAAAAAGCCGTCAGTGTCGCTTCTCACAATGGCTCTGCCGAGCACATTGAAAGTTCGCAAAGTCTGTTGTCAGAAGGTGAGTGGGGATTGATGCAAACTCCACTTGATTTACCTCTTGTTCAGTTCGGTCGGCAAGTACGCAGACCGCGAAGATGGTTTAACAATTCGAGCGGTCATCATGCTGCAATTTTAGCGGGCTGTCGATTGAAAGGCTGGAATCGTGCAGGTTACACACTTCCAAGTCATCCCGTTTTTGCAGAGTACATGAAAGTTGTTCGTCGTTATTTAGGTCCAGATTGGAAGCCTTTAAGAGTGGCTCGAGATGGCGATGGTCTTCCGACGGTTTCGATGACAGTTAATGAACTCGCACAATGTTATGCGGGGCTCGCAAAAACTAGAAACGAAGATTGGATTTGGGAATCGATGATTCGTCATCCTGATTTGGTCGGCGGATTCAATCGTCTCGACACAACTGTGATGAAAAGTTGTAAAGGGCAAGTGATCGCAAAAGAAGGGGCCGATGGACTTTTAGGTCTTGCCATTGACCATCAGGATTTTCCGGAGGGGTTGGGCGTCGTTATTAAGCTCGCTCATGGATGGAACCCGCAAGCAACTTGGTATGTGGCTCGAGGAATTTTAGGAGTTCTTGGATTTGAACTTCGTAATCCCTATCCACTTCGTCGTCAGAAAGCGTTCTTGGTTCCTGGAATCGTCCCGGATAAACATTTACCGGCTCTCGGAAGAATTCCGACTTGGGATGACTGGGACCCAGATCACGATCGCTGGTATTTTGATATTCATATTTAAGAACAGGAACTCGCATGTCTTCGAATAACAAAATTATGACTGATAAAGCTCCAGAACCTGTAGGCGCGTACGTTCACGCAAGAAAAGCGGGGGGACTTTTATTTTTAGCGGGCGTTGGCCCCCGAAAGCCGGGTACAAAAGAAATTCCAGGAGTGCACATGGATGCGTCAGGAAAAGTTCTGAGTTACGACATCACCATGCAAACTGAGTCTGTGATTCAAAATATTAAAACAATCTTAGAAGCTTCGGGCAGCAGTCTCGAAAAAATAGTTGATGTTCAAGTTTTTCTAACTGACATGAAAAAAGACTTTCAAATCTTCAATCACATCTATGCCAAACATCTCGGTGCAGTAGGCGCAACTCGAACAACAATCGAAGTAGGCAGTCTCCCAACTCCGATAGCTGTTGAATTCAAAGTCATTGCGGAACAATAAAAAGCTCTTGCGCAAGAGAGTCATTGCATGAAGTTTTTTAACCTCAGATTGTTGTGGTGCTGGCGAGTCTATCTCTCACCAGCCCCCTGTTTTATAGAGTTGGTTTTTTGGTAGTTACCGGTTGCAGCTTCTCTTGGCGATTTGAGCGAGCTCGCGCGCTTCTCTAATCTCTGAAGATTCAAGATAAGGAGCGTAGCGACCCGCAAACTGAGTCATGCCGTAAGAGTAGTTTACTTCTTGTGGATAGGCGTAGTTTGAATCAATAATCTGAAGGATATATCCATTTGCATATTGGCTTTTTTCAACTTTAGTAACGAGCCATGCATGGGCGGTGATTCCTTTTGCCTGCATTTTGTAATAGGTAATGAGCTTTTCGACCTCAACAAGTCGGAGGGTTTGAAGAATTGTTTGTTGCATTTTTTCGGCACTCAATGTTGAAGAGCCTGCAAGTCCACGTATCCAACCATATGCAGCTCCACTCGCCATTTGCCAATTTTCTAAAACATCTTGA
>JBFWYS010000176.1:0-7341 GCA_050186175.1 Pseudobdellovibrionaceae bacterium | reverse complement strand
GAATAGCGTAAAATCCTTCAAAGACTGCAACGGCGTGATCCGGTCGAACAAACTTGTCGAGCGTCCAAAATAGCATGACCATAAAGACGCCAAGGCGAAGTCCAAATAGACTGATTTTTAGTCTCTGATTTATCATGTCTTCCTTTCCAATCAATTACCGCACGTCACTTGATAGTTTTCCTCTAGCTCAAGGTCCATCGCATGAGCACAACGATTAACGAAATTAAAATAAGAAACGACCATGACAGCATGTTGCCATTCGGCTTCGGAAAAGCCTACCGCAAGAAAAGATTCTTTAAGAGCACTTGCTTTCCACATTGCTAAAGTGAGTGTTTCAGCAAGATTCTGAAGTGCGTCTGCCCGGTCCTGCGTGATCGAATTAGGAGTTTGATTATTAAGTGCGCTTTGATGGTGTCCAATGCAATAGGGACATTTATTTGCCTCACTTGTTTTCACCGCTAGCAATTCACGTTCCGCACGAGAAAGAGGAAGTCCGTCGGCAAGCAGGATCTGCTTATAAAGTTGATAGTGCGCAGACACGCCTTCGGGGAAATTCTGAAAAGCCGTGTGGATACTAGCGACACCATTTCGCTCATCCTGAATCACCTGAAAAATGTCATTTTTTTCGTTTTGCATATTATCTACCAGGTGTGGACTTCTTAATTTTTTCAATAGCCCTCTGTTCAATGCGTTCTATAGCCTCGGGTTCAGCTTCAGTCAGTTTGGCGAAAAGCTTTTTGAATCCAGCTTTCATGAGTTTGATGTGCTTTGAGTATGCTGCGCAGTGCTTGCATATTATCAAATGCATCTTTAGCTCGGCTCGCTGAAAAAGTGATGCCTTATCTTCAGAGTTTAAAATTTTGACGATCTCTTTGCATGACAGCATATACCTATTCGCCCTTTTGTATGGACTTACCCTCAATACATTCTCTCAGACGATTTCTAGCCCGATAGAGCAGTACTCCTAGATTAGTGACCGTCACACCCAAAATATTACAAATATCGCTACTTCCGTGATCATCTATTTCTTTAAGGCAAAAGGCCATTCGTTGATTTATCGGCAGGCCATCAATGCACTTCTGGATGAGAGTCATAGTTTCCGACGCCACAAGGAAGTTTTCAGGATCAATTGGTGGTTTGACCCAGTGGCCATCAGAGGCGAATCGCGCGTTCATTAAGTCATCAATGGAATCATGACTATCTGATCTTTTCTGGTCGCGCCTCATCTCTAAAGCCTTGTTGTAGAGAATTCCAAAAATAAATGTTTTTACGTGGGATCGACCTTGAAAAGCAGGGGCCGCATCAAAAAATGTCGTCCACACGCTTTGCACCAGTTCTTCAGCAATTGTCGGCTCAAAGCCCAAACCTAACGCCCCCTTATACAAGGCTTCTGTATAGGACCGAACCAGTGTTTCAATTGTCTTTGTCTCTCGATTGTTGATTAAAGAAAGAAACTCGCCGGAACTGAAATTAATCTCTGCTTTCGCACTCATAGGCCATCCCAGGTTAATGTTTATATATAAACATTATGAGCACTTATTGTCTATATCGATATCATGGCGTCAAAACTCATTAACTCGATGGACAGCCTTTAAAAGCCGAATTGTGTCCTGACTGAGGACAGGCGCAAATTGACGAACTCGCTTAATATGGGAAGGGAAAATTCTTTCAAAAAGGGCAGCCCCTTTTTTTGTCAGCGTAAACACAGCCCGTTTTTGACCTTTCGGAACTATCGGTTTAATAAGGCCATCTGCCTCCAGACGCCTCAAAAACATTGTGATGTTCCCTCGGGTAACCACGAGTTTCCGCGCTATGGTGACAGCAGCCAAATCCCCCTCAAAATAAAGATAAAACAGAATCTGAAAGCGAGAGACTGAACAGTTTTCCGAAACCAGGCCCTTTTCAAGAATGGTCAATATTGATTTGAATGCTGCCATCAACGTGCGCCAGCTCTGAACTTCTGGAAACATCAAAAGACTTTCGAGCTTTTTCCTTTTGGGAAATGTTTTTTTAGAGTTTTTTTTCATCAAGCCTATCTTATCGGAGCATTTAGAGATGGGCCAAGGATTTTTCTCGCCCTTTTGCTTAAAAAGCAAAATCAGATGTAAGAAATGACCGTCGAAACGCACTAATGGGAAGAAGTAATAAATCAATAGATCCAAAGGAGGATCAATGTCAAACCTACCCGTTATCGACAACAAGAATGCAAAACCAGAGTCTGCCGCTTTGCTGAATGAAGTAGAAAAGAAATTTGGTTTTGTTCCAAACCTAATGAGTGTATTCGCCAGTTCTCCGACTGCACTCCAAGCCTATTTGAATCTCTCAGAACTAGTCGAAAAGACTCATTTCACCCCAGAAGAACAACAAGCGATTCTACTTGCCGTAAGCGTAGAAAACAATTGCGACTACTGCGTTGCTGCTCATTCAATGGTGGCCGTCAGAATGGCTGGGATGTCGCCGGATCGATTGAAATTGTTGCGGGAAGGAAACGGCCTAGGACACGAAAAGCTTGATAGCTTGGTTGAATTCACAAGAGAAGTTGTCCGCATGAGAGGTTTCGCTAGCGAGAAAGCTATTTCTCAATTTTTTGCAGCAGGCTTTTCAAAGGAACAATTGTTGGAAGTACTTGTCTGCATCACAATGAAGACTCTCAGCAACTACACCAATCATATTGCCGAGACTCCTTTAGATCAGCCGTTTTCTGACTTCAAGTGGAGTCGCAATCCAACCATTCCAAGCCCAGTCGGCCACGGATTAGGATAATCAAATGAGTCCAAAAGTTCTTATTTACTCCAAACAGTTTTGCCCGTATTGCGTGCGGGCAAAAGAGTTTTTCAAGCAGAACAATATCGCGTTTCAGGAAATCGACCTCACGGATAATTTTAGCGAGTTGGACAAACTTAAGAAAAAAACGGGGCACATGACTGTTCCTCAAATTTTTATTAATGAGGTATTCATTGGTGGTTACACGGATCTAATCGCGAAGGTTAACAGTGGGGAGTTAAGGTTTTAGATCGATTTAAGGGAGAGTTGAAACAACTTACTAAAATCACTTCTCTTCATTCAATGACCAGTCGTAATCGAGATAAGAAATCTCAGCTTTCTTATCTTGAATGATCTTCTGGTACTCGGGGTTCGTGGTGATTCTAGGCGCAATGAATGCTACAAGAGAACCATGTTTTTTAGTGAAGTCATCTCCGTACCATTTAAAAATGGACGAAAGCTCCAGCTTTTTGGTGTCGGGCACATAGCGATTTCGAGTTGTGTCCGACAAAAAGCTGGTCGCCGCTTCTTCAAGCTGCCTATTAATCTGGGATGCCTGGAAAGCTTCATTTCTAAGTGCGGGACATCCAATAGATGCACAGACCACTGCAAAATGAATTCGTGGTTCATTGAACAGCTTTCGAATCATATCATGCTCAACGTTGTCTAAATGCTGTTCTTTACCTAGGAGTTTAAAAAACTTTGTTTTCCACGGATTGGATGCAAGATTTGAAAGCGATCTTGTTCCCGCGTCTTTGATTGATTTAAGAGGATAGCGATCGACAATAAGTTTTATAGTAAATGCATTGTACGCATTAATAAGAAATGCCAATTTTTCTTGTTCAGAAAACTTGGCAAATTCGCTTTGAGTCACGGCTTCCAAAGTTCCAAGATAGTTTTTCAATTCCTTAGGGTCAGATTTGATCGACTTGTATTCGACGGTACTGGCAGGACCCTTTATCCGAACATGCTTCTGAAGAAACGTGGTCCAGGCCGGGTGTGTATGGTCAAACCCTTTATCCTCAGCTTTGGCGTGTGGGTAAAGCCCAAGTGTTAACGAAAATAAAAGCAAGCCTAAAAAAATAGCTATTTGTCTCATATGCCCCCAATTATCAGAACCTCTGTAGAGATCTTACGGAATAAGTGACATCTCTGGTTCAAATCTTACAGAAACTCTTTAAAAATGTTTACTTATAAACATTAGAAAACAAAAATTGTAATAAAGAGGGCGGAAGCTTCACTAATCTCATCAGGCGTTTGCTTTGGAGGAAATATGTCAAAAACATGGTTAGGCAGGATCGCATTTTTAATTCTGCTTTGCGCCATTATTGTTGCCTATAAATGGTTCGGTCTCGGTCATTACTTATCGCTGGAAAGCCTTAAGACTCACCAATTCGCGATCAATAGTTATTATCAAAGTCATTCTGCGCTTGTCGCCGGAATTTTCGTCCTCATTTACATAGCCTCGACCTCATTGTCTCTTCCAGGAGCAACAGTTTTGACTCTTGCGGCAGGCGCGATTTTTGGTCTGGGTCTAGGAACTGTCTTGGTTTCAATTTCAAGTACGATCGGTGCAACTTTGGCTTTTTTGGCTTCACGCTTTTTACTTCGGAATTTTGTACAAAGTAAATTCAAAGATAAGCTCGAACGGGTCAATCAAGGAATTGAAAAAGAAGGAGCCTTTTACCTCTTCACCTTGCGTTTGGTTCCGATTTTTCCATTTTTTCTTATTAATTTAGTCATGGGACTCACCTCCATCCGCACGCTAACATTCTTTTTTGTCAGTCAACTCGGGATGCTTGCTGGCACTATTGCCTACGTCAACGCTGGAACTCAGCTTGCGCAAATTGAGTCACTCAAAGGCATTCTCTCACCTGAACTCTTAATCTCATTTGCTTTGATTGGCATTTTGCCTCTGTTTTCTAAATGGATCATTAACGTCATCAAATCTCAGAAGCATCTCAAGAAATATAAAAAACCCAGCCAATTTGATTACAATATGGTGGTGATCGGTGCGGGCTCCGCGGGACTTGTTTCCGCTTACATCGCGTCGGCGGTCAAAGCGAAAGTGGCCCTCATTGAAAAGCATAAAATGGGAGGAGATTGTCTGAACACTGGATGCGTTCCCAGTAAGGCTCTCATTCGCTCGGCGAAGATTCTTAGTTACTTCAAGCGAGCAAATGAATTTGGCATTGATGCTCTTTCCGCAAAAGTTGATTTCGCCAAAGTCATGGAGCGTGTACAAAAAGTCGTAAAGGAAATTGAGCCACATGACTCTGTCGAGCGTTATACGAATCTTGGCGTTGAGTGTATACAAGGGGCTGCTAAAATTCACTCGCCTTATGAAGTTGAAGTGAATGGCAAAGTCCTCACGACTAAAAATATTGTTGTGGCCACGGGAGCGTCACCACTTGTTCCGCCGATTCCAGGGCTTTCCGAAATTCAATATCTCACAAGTGACAATGTTTGGAATTTGCGTGAGTTACCGAAGCGTTTGGTGGTTCTGGGTGGAGGTCCAATTGGTTGCGAGTTGGCGCAGAGTTTTGCCCGATTCGGTTCGCAAGTCAGTCTTGTTGAAATGGCACCAAGGATTATGGCCCGTGAAGACTTAGATGTTTCTTCTCACGTGACAAACAAGTTTGAAAAGGAAGGAATTTCCGTTCTAACAAATCACAAAGCTCTACGTGTGGAAAAAAGCGAAAAAGTTTTGATCTGCGAACATCAGGGAAAAGAAATCAAAGTGCCATTCGATGAAATTCTAATCGCGCTCGGCCGAAAGGCAAACGTCAAAGGTTTCGGACTTGAAAATCTAAATATCGAAATTTCGAATCGTGGAACTATTGTTGCCGACGAATTTTTAAGAACGACCAATTATCCAAATATCTATGTTTGTGGCGATGTCACCGGGCCTTATCAATTCACTCATACGGCCGCTCATCAAGCCTGGTATGTGGCAGTGAATGCTCTTTTTAGTCCTTTTAAAACATACAAAGTCGATTACCGGGTGATTCCATGGTGTACGTTTACCGATCCAGAAGTTGCTCGCGTAGGATTGAATGAACAAGAAGCAAAAGAAAAAGGTATTTCTTATCAAGTGACCCACTACGGAATCGACGATTTGGATCGAGCTATCGCAGAGGGTGAAGCTCATGGTTTTGTGAAAGTACTGACTCCTCCCGGAAGCGACAAAATTCTTGGTGTTACTATCGTAGGAGATCACGCAGGAGATATTATCGCGGAATATGTGGCGGCTATGAAGCATGGCTTTGGACTTAACAAAATTCTCGGCACTATTCACATCTATCCAACTCTTGCAGAGGCAAACAAATACGCTGCTGGAGTTTGGAAAAAAGCCAATGCTCCAAAGAAGGCTCTTGAATTCCTGGCAAAATATCACGCATGGAGGAGATCTTAAAATGACTTTAGGTCTCGTTTTTGGATTGCTTGCGGGTTTGTTTCTATCTATCGCCAATGGAGCTAACGACAATTTTAAAGGCGTGGCAACTCTTCTGGGTAGTAAAACGGCTTCTTACAAGGTTTCACTATTTTGGGCAGCGGCTACAACCTTTGCGGGGTCACTAGCAGCATTTTTCCTTGCACAAAAGCTGATGACAAATTTTTCTGGAAAGGGCTTGGTACCTGATCAAATTGCGCAGATGACATCGTTTGCAGTGTCTGTCGCTTTAAGTGCTGCTTCCACAGTTTTTCTTGCCACACGATTGGGATTTCCAATTTCCACAACTCATGCGCTTACTGGTGCACTGGTTGGAACCGGACTTCTTGCCTCTCCGGATGGTATCAATACCGGAAAATTATTCTCTACTTTTTTCCTGCCACTTCTAGTGAGTCCCATTTTGGCAATCATCGGTGTGCTCGTTCTTTATCCCACCTTCAGTTTCATTCGGAAGCAATTTGGTGTCACAAGGGAAAGCTGTCTTTGCATTGGTAATGAAATTTTAGTCACTTCTCCCGTAGGAATTCCGAAAGGGGCCGCCGCGGCAGTCTTGCAGGTGGAGTGCTGCCCGCAAATCTCTATTGGCACTAAAGTTACATGCGAGGAACGCTATATCGGACAGGTCTGGGGACTAAGCGCAAAAACTGTTCTTGATGCGGGTCACTTCCTGAGTGCAGGTCTTGTGAGTTTTGCAAGAGGCCTTAATGATACTCCAAAGATTGCAGCGATTCTACTGGTAGGAAGTTCAATGGCACCCATGCAATCGGTGGGGCTAGTTGCTATAGCGATGGCTGTCGGCGGAATTCTTTTTGTAAAACGAATCGCCAATACCATGTCCTATGAAATTACTGAAATGAATGACGGCCAGGGATTTTCGGCAAACTTCGTCACGAGCTTAATTGTTATCGGAGCGTCGCACTTTGGCGTACCCGTGTCGACAACCCATGTGTCTTGCGGCTCACTCTTTGGCATTGGAACAATCACAAAAAAAGCCCATTGGGGATCAATTTTAAAAATTGTTACGGCATGGGTAATAACTTTGCCTGTAGCGGGTATCCTTGGGTACCTGAGCTTCGCTGTACTTAAAGGAATTCTATGAAATCATTTAAGGAGACTCTTGATCT
>JBFWYS010000175.1:0-7350 GCA_050186175.1 Pseudobdellovibrionaceae bacterium | reverse complement strand
AGTTTCTAGAGGGATTTTACTAAACAAACAGAAGACAAAGGCCATGAGGGGTAAACATTGCCGAGAAAAGCCAATGAGGATTAAATAGTTAGACCCCGCGAGAGCTTTACCCTGAGTCGCCTCCCCATATGTAATATTTATCATTTACAACGCATTGTTAGGACTTTTTTAGTAACATTTTGTTTTGGCTCGTTCTCATGGTAGAAGACGCAGCGCCCACTTTATGGAATTTCCCCGGGGGAAACATGACCTATCTAAGTCACCTACTTGCCGTTCTTATTATCGGAGCTTCTTGCTCAACCTCATTTGGGTTTGCTGGTGGAGTCGGTAGCAGCGGCGGTGGAGACGCAGTCAAAGCAGACTTTTTGGTTTCTGCACGACTCGCCCAGCAAATTTTAATCAGAGTCGGGTCCGACCTTAAGCCTGCGGTCGATCCTCAAAAATTTAAACTCGCCATGGACCCGGATCACATCATTTCGACGGATGAAACGCTGACCGATGATGGTCATATTGTCGATGCCTACTATGATCAAGCCACAGATCTAATTTCGGTCAATCGCCAGCGCTGGCAATCGAATAAACAGGAAGTTAAAGTTAAATTGGCAGCTCACGAAATTTTTAGGCGCATGGGACTTGACGATGACAAGTATCAGATTTCATCTCAGCTGAATTATTTTGGTGGAGTTACTCTTAAAATTACCTTCGAAATCACAAAACGTAATCTAAACTTTACTTATACCGATGAAGAATTTCGTTTTTCTGATGTGGTTTGGATTCCTATGTATAGCTGTGCCCTCACGGTTGACGGCTATTCCACTTGCCGAGGCACTTACCAAATTGATGCGTTTATGGCAGGACACGTGGCTTTTGTCGCTATGATTGAAGTTGGCTCGGCGTCAGCACCCGGCGAACGCGCCACCTACTCAGGAGCTTTCAACCTATGGGCCAACAGTCGAGAAGGCAGAGTTTCTGCAGCTAATTTTTTTGAGTTCTCGCCGGTTCCAACGGCTCCACACTCTATTGAACTCAAAGGTGAACCGATGTTGCTACACGACTCTTTGAGAGTCAGCGAAAAGGCGGTATTCACCGAGCGCCTGTTGATCGAGCCTTGGCAATAAGCCGATTTGCAAATCATGAAAATAGACTTGTATAAGTACAACAACTACCGCCGCTACCTAGCTGACCTTTTGGACACAGAAGGTTTCGGTCGTGGTTCACAAGCCAAATTAGCAAAAGCACTGGGTTGCGGAAGCTCATTTATTTCGCAGGTTTTAAAAGAAAACCATCATTTCAGCCTCGAGCAAGGGCAAAATGTAGCTGCGTTCTTAGGATTAGATGGCACTGAACAATACTATTTTTTACTCTTGATTCAACTTGATAAGGCTGGCACTCGCGCTTTAAGAAATGTCTTTGCTCACGAGGTTAAAACTCTGCAGGAAAAGCATCAGGTCGTGGCCGAGCGAATTGGAGTTCGCAATCGTTTGGGTAAAGATGAGCAAATGATTTATTACAGCTCATGGGTCTATGCTGCCATACATATTCTTGTTTCGGTCCCCGCACTCAGCAATGTTCAGGCCCTCAGTGAACATTTAAAATTGCCAGGTCCGTTAGTTTCAGAAGTCGTCGATTTTCTGGTTTCAACTGGACTGATCGAACAAGATGTGAGCGCTCTTCGAATTGGCAAAAAACGAATTCACCTTGGGGTGGACTCTCCAATGTTGTTCAAACATCATACGAACTGGCGGCTTAAAGCACTCGAGTCTCTGGAGTCGGTGCGAAATACATCTAATCTGCATTACTCCTCTGTGCTCGCGCTCTCGAACGCAGATGCAGAAAGAATTAAATCTGTCCTTTTGGATGCGCTTGCCGAAACTGAGGGAATCCTCAGGGATACGTCCGAAGAGAATGCCTTTGTTCTTGGGATTGACTTTTTCAATCTAAAAAAATAAGTCCGCTTTCCAGGCACTACGCCTTAACCTCAAAGCACCAGGAGCCAGAAATAAGAGAGGCTCATTTCTGAAGTCTTTTCCACTTTGTCGGTGTTTTTCAAGAGACAACTGCTAGGTCTTAGTTTTGAGTGAAGGTACAGTCATCGTAGAATTAAAATTTGTAAGGCTAAGAAATATAAACCGCGTTTTTCATGAAACTGGACAGTATCCTGAGAAGAATCTCTACCTTCAAATCCCCTATAAATAGCCATTATGTTACCCCGAAAGGGCTCTGCCCTACCCCCTGCCGTTTTACAGAAAAAGAAAAACTCGTTTGCAACAGTCTTAGACCTAAAGGTTACACAATCGTATTGGATGCTAAAAGCCAATCGAATGTAGAAGGCAAAGCCATCGCTTATTGGACTTCTATCGACCATCCAAATGGAGATGGTTATCAAGGTATGATCTTTGGATACAAAGAAGATGTTATGCTCAATCTTAAGCCACGTGCGAACGACAACGTTCAGTTAACCGGCACCATTTTTATGGATGATGAAGAACAAAACCTCGAGTACGAAAAGTCGCCAGGCAAATGGATCAAACTTAAAGTGACTTGCAATCTCCACCGGTAGTTTTCACTCGAATCTGAAATTAGTCAAAAAAGCCCAGCCTTCACCGCTGGGCTTTTTTTTTGAACCCCACTGGTGATGTTGCATTGGCCCAGATGCTTGCGCTAAGCGCCGCAATTTTAATTAATCTACATGACTCCATCGTTTCTTTGATGATGTAATTTTCTTTCAACGAATCTGGAGACCTAGTTTATGCTGAAATCGAGTCTATATTTGTTTTTTACCACAACAGTGTTTTTTTTCGGGACTCTCGTTCTGGCTGCAAAATCACAGATCGTCCCGATTGCCACAAACGGGACCGTAAGTGTGATGGCTCAATCCAAAAATCGTTTGTTCATTGGCGGGGCTTTTACTACAGCGGGCCAACCCTCACCGGCTGGAAACATTTTATTGATCAACAAGAATGGAAAGCTCGCCTTGCCCAAAGAGATCAAGCAAAATCCCAACGATATTATGACTTCGCTCGCCACAGAAAGTGGATTTTACATTGGCGGACATAGGCCTGCACCCAATGCAGTTATACCTGCGCCCTATTTTGCCTTTTTAAAATCTGATGGGACTGTCGAAGAATACGAAATTCCCTCAGCAAGCCGTGGTGGCGTTTACAAAATGAATGAGCACAAGGGACAGATTTACCTTTTCGGCTCATTTTATGAAAATGAGCCGATCCATGAAAGCACGATGGTACTTGTGTTTGATCCTCTCACAAAAAAGGTGGGTCCAGCGCCATTTAAAGCAACGGGCTGGCTTGGCTCGTGGGCGCTTGACGGTGACGACCTTTATTTTTTTGGAAACCATTTGGTTTTTAACGGGAAATCTTACACGGGTTTAGGCGTTTATCATTTTTCTACTGGAGTCGTCGAAGATTTAAGTTCGTTAGTTGGACAGAACTCCTTTGTCTCTTCGATAAGTATTGCGAATGGCAAAATGTATCTGACAGGAGCACGACTTCCTCTCAATGCCGAGACGGCGGAATTTCTCGAAATTGACCTGGCCACTCGTAAAATAATGGATTGGAGCCCCCCTGGGAGCATTGAATCCGCAGAAATTTTCGGATCCACTCTTGTCATTAAGCTTGAGATCGAAGACTATACAGGCAAGCCGCTGCAAAATATTTTAGCATATGATTTAAAGACTCATAATGAAATTCCACTTCTTGCTGATTCAGCACAGCTCCCTAAAAATGGTTTTCCGTACGACATTAAAAAACAAGACAACCATCTTTATATCATAGGTTTTTTTGGAGATTTTATTCCTGCTCTCGACGTCGATATGGCAAGCGGAACTGTTAAGGCCTTGGGCGAAAGCTTTCGACCTTCGGGACTTAGTCAGGCGGTTGCACAGAACTCGTCACAAACCTTACTTGCAGGAAATTTTTCTAGCCTTTACAGCTTTCGCACTGGGCCTCTCGCTATTTACGATTTAGAAAAGCATCGATTAATCAAATGGAATTCGCAAATTCCGCTCTCTGTTGGCGGAGGCATTCACGCGATGGAAGCCAGCCGTGACGGCAAAAGACTTTACTTTTCGGGTTACTTTGAGCATGTCTTGGGACAGTCACGCCCGTTTGGAAACGCCGCGATCGACACAAATTATCTTGAACTTTTAGAGTGGGAAGCAAAGCTCAGCGATGCAGGGAAAACAATTAACAGTATCGCTGAACGAAACGGCAATATCATTCTTGGCGGAGAATTTACTCGGATCAACGGAGTGAACAGAAATAATTTTGCAGAAGTCGATCCTCTTTTAGCGGTCCCTACGGATTGGAATCCCTCACCGAGCCAACCTGTTTATGGAGTCAAGTACGATTCTCTCAGCCAAATCTTGTGGATGGGCGGAACATTTAAAACTGTAGAAGGAAAACCGCGACGTGGTTTTGCAGGTTTCGACGTTAACGGCAAGCTCCTTTCAAACACATGGACCTTCGAACTCGGAGAAAATGGCGGATATGATTTCGTACCTGCCGGCGATTTTATTTA
This sequence comes from Pseudobdellovibrionaceae bacterium, assembly GCA_050186175.1. GTDB lineage: Bacteria > Bdellovibrionota > Bdellovibrionia > Bdellovibrionales > Bdellovibrionaceae > JBFWYS01. The sequence continues at coordinate 2,814 of JBFWYS010000175.1, read as the reverse complement.
TACTTTTGGCCCTAACTTTTGGGTCGATGATGTAGCCAACGACAAAATATTAAAATTAACGGTCACAAACAGAAATGTCGAAAATTTTGCAACCGATCTACCTGCATCTCCCTACACCTTAATTCCCGATGGAGACTCGTTAATCGCTGTCGGTTATTACAAGAACTCAGATAAAATCATACACGGCTTTGCCAAACGCATTGATACCTCCTCAGGAGTCAGTGAGAACTGGCATTCAGAATTTTTAAAAGACAAAGCCCCCATGTCGATAAATAAATTAAACAACGGGCAAGGTTACGGCATCGGCGGATGGGCTCAGTCGGGTGGCTTCGTCAAAATCGTTAGTGAGTAAGCTCTAGTACAAAAGTCACAGTCATCTTTATGTCCACTACCGCGTCACCACGATGCAAAGGTGGACAAGAAGCTTCTGGACATCCTCGGGTGATATTTCTTATTCTAGATGGCTATGACTAAACTACCCGCAATTCTACCCAATTTTTTTTATGGAACCGCTTGGAAAGAGGATCTCACGGAGTCGTGCGTGATGGACGCCCTTAAGGCTGGATTTAGGGCGATCGATACGGCGAACCAACGGAAGCACTATTTTGAAGAAGGAGTTGGTGCTGCTCTCAAAAAGTCCTATCGAGATTTAGGATTGAGCCGAAGCGATTTGTTTCTCCAAACCAAATTTACCTATGCGCGAGGACAAGATCATCGAAAGCCCTACGATGAAAATGCTCCTTATAGTGTGCAGGTCCAACAAAGTTTTGAAAGTTCCCTTCAGCATTTAGGCACAGATTATTTAGACTCTTATATTTTGCATGGTCCAATTAGCTCAGTCGGGTTGACCGAGGAGGATTGGCAAGCGTGGGCCGAGATGGAGAGCCTCCATCGACAGGGCAGAACCAAGTATATCGGCGTTTCGAATGTTAATTTTGGGCAGTTGGAAGAGCTTTGCAGCAAGGCACTTGTTAAGCCGACCTTTGTGCAAAACCGGTGTTTTGCTGAAACCACATGGGACAAAAAAATTCGCGAGTTCTGCAAACACAATCACATTCTGTATGAAGGATTTTCTTTGTTAACGGCAAACTCGAAGTTTCTCGGTGGCCATGTTGAGCAACCAGCCGGAAGAAATATCCCTCACTGGAAGGCTAAGAAATATAAACCGCGTTTTTCATGAAACTGGACAGTATCCTGAGAAGAATCTCTACCTTCAAATCCCCTATAAATAGCCATTATGTTACCCCGAAAGGGCTCTGCCCTACCCCCTGCCGTTTTACAGCGAGAGAATGGGTCAAGGCCGTGATCAAGCGAAGCAGTACTTAAAAGAGCACAAAGATGTGATGACGGAGCTTCGCTCTAAAGTTCTTTCTTCTAAAGGAATCGGAAAAGCGTTGATGGCTGGACCTGGAGAAGAGGGTGCAGCAGCTGAAATGGATATGGATGCTGAGGAATTAGTTCCTGCCGCGGCATCTAAAAAGACTCCTGCTAAAAAGACGAAGCACTAATTTTTTTAAAATATAGTGTTAGTATCGAAAGCCGATTGGAAACAATCGGCTTTTATTTTTTTAGAGTGATACTTCCAATTACCATATCGTCGGAAGTGCCGGTTTCTCTGTCGTGGCCATTCGAGATAACTGATAAAATACCTGAGGAAATTTCTAGCCGGAAATCGCTGTTCCATGCATCTTTTGTAATTCTGTAGCGATTTTCTTCGCCTTCAAGAATCTCGTAAGTATCGGTTGAGATTTTCCCTGTCTTTGTAAAGTAGGCCTCTGTCTTTTGTAGGAGTTTCTTTCCGGCATACTGAGTCTGCCAAGGGCGCATGCTTTTAACATATCCAAAGAAATTCAAAAAACAATTGGGTGCCACTTTGGCAAGTTCATAAATTTCCTGATCCAAAGTTTCTTCTTTAAAGCCGATTTTGTAGAGTATTTCTTTATGTCTTTTTAGTTTTTCTCCTCGATCTTTACTTGCACCAAAAGTCTCATTCAGGCTTTTTTCTAATGTAGATTCATATCCCCAGTATTTAAGATACAGCTCGTCTAGATCACGAAACTCCGTAAAGCGGGCGTCATTCTGAAGTAGGTCACGGATCTTGTGAATATAACCATCGACATAGGGGCTGTCCTGGATGGAGCCATACATGACTATGTTCATCCCCGATTCGAATGCCTTTTCCGCACCTAGTTTATCGGCAAGCCTTTGAATATCCTCGTCTGAACAGACGGGTCGGTCCATGCCGAGTGAAGCCAAAGAGCCAACGATCCGAGGAATCGCCCATGGATTGTCTTGAGTGATAGTCTGAACATCACTTTCAGAAAAACTGTTGAAAAGGTCTTTCACACGCTCAAGCGTTTCGTCTCTGAAGCTTTGCATTTTCTCGATCGATTTGATTTCTTGGGCGCTTAAGTTTGAATTTTCGTCGAGGATTTTTTGAAAATCGACGATGGCTGCGTCAAAAATTGCAATTCTCGCCCGATCCGAATCACTCTTGGCATGATCGTATTCCCAAATACGTTTCTTCAGTGGGGCGTATTCTCCTTCGAATTTTGGAGGAGTCGTAAAATACCAATAGGAGGCGCCACCAAGTAAAAAGAGAGCAAAAACAAAAAGTGGGGTTTTAAATTTTTTCATTGATGAGAGAAGTACCATAACTCAAGGAATTCTCCAATATTCAAGGCTATTAAGGCTAAGAAATATAAACCGCGTTTTTCATGAAACTGGACAGTATCCTGAGAAGAATCTCTACCTTCAAATCCCCTATAAATAGCCATTATGTTACCCCGAAAGGGCTCTGCCCTACCCCCTGCC
>JBFWYS010000174.1:0-7353 GCA_050186175.1 Pseudobdellovibrionaceae bacterium | reverse complement strand
GCTAGCGGAAACACTTCCATCACAGAACCTGGAACTGTCTCTTTATGCCATTCCATTTGAGCACGTTGACCAAATCCATACTTAAAAGATGGACTTACTTTTTTAGTCAAAGTTGTCCAGTCTTCTACGTATGAAGTTGTGTCTGTGTCAGCATAACGGTTTTGGAAGAAATAGCGTGGAGTTAATTGATTCCACAATGTCCATCCGCCTGACATTTTGTAAGTCGTGTACATGTAGTATGCGTACTGACGTCTGTCTAAGGCCTTGGAGCTGATTGAGACAGGGAAGTACGACCTTAATTGTCCAGTGATTTTAACATCGGCTGATTCGTAAACAGTTGGGTGAGCCAAAGTTAAACTTGGGTCAGCCGCAACATAGCTTGTCTCTTTTTTTGCTTCTTCTCTGTACGTTGTACCGCTCGTAACTGCTAGGGCGGACAGTCCCCATCCTGAATCGTGGGTCATGCCTACGTAGTATTCTAATTTTGATTTGTACTGACGACCTTCTTTGTCTTCGAGGTCAACAACCCTTCCAGAGTTTGTCGTTGATTTAAGGCCTGCAGAAAGTTTGAAAGGTCCAAACTTTGGAGCCTGCCATCCAGTTAGCGCAGGTGTCGCTTCCAAGGTTGATGTGGCGGCCACAGGAGCCGCAGCATCTGACGGAGCGACGACAGTTTTAGTTTCTTGTGCGTAAGACACCGATGTTAACAATAAACTTGTTAATACAGAAAACAACATCTTCATAATTATCTCCTTATCAACCTCTGGCTGAATCTCCCGAGGATAGAGTGGTTTGGCAGCCTTATTACACCCTCGAGAAAACTGTTCAAGTTATTAGTTTGTCAGGCCGATCGCTGAGCCCATCGGAGTCAATCCGCAGGGGTGACCGATGCCCTATCACGCTTATTTTTCTTATTAGGCCTGCTCCGCCTGCAAACCTTTGTAAACTTTGTCCAAGCTCTTCTTAAAATCTGGGTGATTTAAGACTTTTACAGACAGAATCAGGCCGCCCTGCCAATCGGTGACCGATGGAGCTGGGTCTAACCACCATGTTTGTTCGCGGACAAGATTCCAGCGGCAGGCGCTGAGACTCTCGATTTCATTTTCAAATGCAGGATCTTGAATTTGCAGATTGAGTTCTTTTGCTAATTCAGCTTGCACGGCTTCTGAATTTACATTTTCAAGCACAATACAGGAGCGGTCGAAAACACGAGCAGTGCCCTGTTTAAGCAAGGGTCTGCATCCCACCGGCAGTGCTTTTTCAAATGATTCAACGGCATTTTGATCTTCATGAGTTTTCGATTGTGAATACGCTTCTAGACTTTTTTCTACTTTCACTGATGACCATTGCAAGTTGGCTGAGACAAGCACCAAAGATTTTACTCGTGCACCCGAAACTGACAATGCCAAATCAGGTTCAACAGAAAAAATTACGCTCGAAAAATTCTTTGGCCAATTTTTCTGATAAAAATGCTGACTGTGAGAAAGACGAATGCAAAATATTTTTTTATCCGCGAGTGCCTGCTCGAGAGCCGAAAAATTATAGAGTTGTCCTGTCACCGCGTGATCGTCACACATTAAAACAAAAAGTGTGTCTTTTTGAAGAGAACCAACAAAACCTTCAACACTTTCAATTTGCGAAGGAAGGATATTTTGAATCTGAAATGTCTCCCTAAAAAAATAAGGCATCAACGGTTCAAAAAATGGAGTCGCTCCATTGATCACGGCCATACTTTTTTTATGAGGATAGAGCTGTACCAAAGAATGAACCGTTTCATAAACTGCGGCAAAAGCACCCTGATGAACACGCACGGAACTCCCTTCGGGAGCCGCAATAAACCGAGCTGCCTTTTCCGATAGTTTTTCCCAGACTTCGCCTTTTCTAAGATCAATGTGCATATCTCAATGGTAGTTGGAATTAGAGCGCAAATAGAAGCACCACCCGCATGGACTAGCCCTTAGTCGGAAAGTGTTTTTCTTAAAAGTCATGATTTTTGGCAAATATAAAAATACAATGAAGACTCGGAGGAAAAATGAAACATTTTCTTAACGTTAAATGGCTTTTTGGTTTTTTAATCCTACTTTTGGCGACTCCTAGTTTTGCTCTCATAGATTTGCGACTCACTTACGGAATTAACACCGTCAACGCCAACCTCAGTGATCTCGGCGCTGGCGACGAACCAAAACCGGTTCCTCTAACAGGATTAGGTGGAGACTTCATTTTTTCTCCACCGCTCGTTCCACTCGGTTTCGGAATCCGTTACGAAAAAATGGGAGCTAAAGCCGCTAGCGATGATTTTTCTGTGCAAATGGACATGACCCGAACTGCGGCTATTGTAAACTTCCGAATAATCGACACTCTTATTATGGTCGGACCCATTTTCACATTTGGCCTCAATCATCCAAACACCTTTGAAGTCAAAAATGGAAGTACAACGCTGGCAAAATTCGAGTCTAAAAAAGCTTCGAGTTATTCTGCTGGCCTCGAAGTGGGATTAAAAGTTCCATTCTTACTCGGAATTGAATTGGGATATATGTCAATGACCGCGAAAGATGCTGAGAACAAAACGACGCCGACGGCAGCCAAAGAGGATATTGATCTTTCGGGTGGATACACCAAAGTATTCTTAGGATTTGGCTTCTAACTACTTGGCACAAACCAATTGAAGAGTATCGAGAGCTTTCTTCGCGGACCATGATAGTTTGTAACCAGTCTGCGCTGGTTGCATGCGCATGATCTCATTTTCGATATTTTTGCAATCTTCAGGAGTGTTCTTCGTCGGCTTCAAAGGACCAAAATCAATACTCATTAAAATAAGTTCGCCTAAGTACTCATCCTGTGCTTTAGTTCTTTTTCCCTTGATCGCGTCTTTTTCTGTCTGAATCCACTTGCGAAAAGACTCCACCGCTTCGTTGCGTTTGTTAAAATATTTGACAGTGACCGCTTGATCTAACTCCGCCAATCGAGTTTTTATTTTTTCAGAAGTCTGAGCTTGAGCAATAATTGAACAAAACAGAAAATACGAAAGGATGGAGAGTTTAACTATAAAATACATTTTTTCCCCGGCACAGATTTTTTTACGTTTGCGTATTTCTTTTCTAAATCAAATAAATAGTTAGAGGTCGACTTTATAAGGGATGCACTATTCCTACTTCTAGCATAATCCGGATGCGGAAAACGTTGCATATATAGTCTTGTCATTTCTTTGAGTTCCACGTAGGAAGTTCGTCTTTCCCCTGCAATATCTTTGACTACATAATCCATCGGATAAAGTATACCCCCAGGGCCTGCATTATGAGCCCAAATTGCCAGATCAAGCTTGTACTGCTCCAATTCTTTTGTCGAAAGGCCTGTAAATTGATGCGCATAGGGTTTGAAAACCTTCACCTCCAGTTCATCTCGCGACATTTTATAGTAGGCCATCCCATACAACATGTTCTTCATTGGATTTCCATCCGCGATAGAAATTGCAGTGCAAATATTGCCTTCATTCATTGGCTTATTCAAAAATTTTTCTGCAATCTGTTTGCAGTTCGGATTGGAATGCGCAGCAAGTTTCGCTTTCATTGCATTAAGCTCTCTTCGATTAACATCTATGATTGCGCTTCGTCCACCAGGAATAAACTGTCCAATTCCCGCCGCCGAAGTAGTCGGGTTCACGGCATTGGTATTAAAAGAAGATTCAATTCCATTTTTTGCAAGGAGTAACTCCATTACACGCTTAAATCCGTCTTCAGTTTCGGTGCCCGGCAAATAACCTTTTAGACAATGCCCGGCCAATTCAAAAGAATTGTACGTGAGATTAAAAAGTTTTTCAGAAGTACATGGACGAGACACCTTTGCCGGCACGGACCCACCGGCATCGCAGTATTTAAAGTCTGCACCATAGGTCATGAAATTATTCACGCACATCGGATTCGTCACTCGCTGAATTCCGATATTTCCCTTCACTAAATTCTGTTCAATTGCGGAACCTTCGACCGCCATTCGGTTCACATCTTTTTCATAATAACCATTTGTGGCGCGTTCGCACTTTGCAAAATTACTGGGGTAATCGGCTCTGCCACAAAGCTCGCAAGTCCCCTCGGGTGCTACAGGTTGAATGTTGCCCACATTGCTAATTGATGTGGTTGCTTGATCAAGCACTTGAATCACATGTTTCGGATCCACTCCCGCCTGCGCTTGCGTTTGGCTCTGGTTTTGGCTAGGGACTGCTGCCTGCGCCTGTCCCTGTGCTTGCTGACCGGTTAATTTTCCGTTCGATATCAGGCCGGAAAATCTCGCTCCCCTCCGACCAGATCTTCCTGCAGGTGATTCCGGAGCCGCCCCAGTTGTTCTGGTACTCGGAGTCTCTTTTTGTTCTTGCGCTTGAGGTGCTGCAGCGGCAGGCGGTGTAGTCGCTGCCGCCGGTGCAGCTGGCGCCGTAGGCGCATCTGGAACTACAAGACTCGGAGCCGCCACACGAGGACGCGGGCCTTCCTCGATTTTCCAAGACTCTTGTTTGTTTGTGTACCAATCAAATTTCGATTCAGACGGAAAATCGCGAACCCAAATTTTTTGACCTTTTTTTTCTCCGTTCAAAGCGATCACACGAAAAGCCATTTCACCATTTCTGATGTACTTAAAATCGACGATTTCTGCCTTTGTTCCTGCTAGCAATTGAAATGGGGATGTCTCTGGATTAAACGTCTCGCCCGAACGAGCTTCGACGTCGCCTTTGATATCGATATATCTTTCGATGGCTTGTCCCGAAACTGAGATCAAAAATACAAATAAGAAAGCCACTCCAGATTGAACTGTCGAGCAAAAGTTCCGCATCAATCCCCCATCCTATAATTGAAACAAAAATCATGAGGAAATTCAATCACCACGCTGATTTCACAACGGAATCGGCCCTTCTACTTGTAGGTAAAACTCTACAAAAGACCAGCTTTATTCAAACATTCCGTCCATAGTCACGCCTTCTTGATTTTCAGGCGTTAAACGAATCGCTTGATAAAGGCTGTCACATTGCCCACGAATGATAGAGTCGAGGGCACCGATCATTGCGGTGTACGCTACGGCCACATCGACAACCTTCGTTGTTGTGATAATCCCCGAGTTAGGAGCAACAGAACGAATTTGTTTTAAAAAGTGATCTCGCGAGTCACAAGCCATAACAGCTATCACCGGAGCCGGCTGAACAGCTTTTTTAAGAGCATTTGTCATCAGCTTGAGGCCTGTTTTATTTTTTTTGTAGCTTTCGTAATCGACTTTATTTTTGTTTTTTTCAAATACGGGCGGAGCAAAATCAGGCCCGCCCCCATCCCGCGAATGACCAAAATAAATCGCCACATCCGCTTCTTGAAGTGACTTTACAAAAAACTGTTCAGAATATTGAGTCTTCATTTTCTGAATCGCCTGTCCTTGGCCTTTATTCATGACCAAATACTGAGAAGCTGAGGCATACTGCATTTCAATCCGCACAAGATATGTTTCTCCGCGAATCAAAGTTTGCCTATAGAAACGCGATAGATTCGACGGATCTTGCATAAATCCGCAGAACAAAGACTCACCCATACAAGGATAAATCAAAAATTTTCTTAAAGATGCAAAAGCGCCGAGGTCAATTGAAGGGCTTTGGCCATAAATATTTGTATTGAGTTGTTCTGTCCAATCAAAATAACCAAGCGAAATACGAATATCTAAAATTCCGTCATTGAGAAGTCCTTGATATCTTTTTTCACAGAACTCTTGTTTTTCAGGCGTCGAATCTTCCCAAACATCAGTGGTTGTCTGACTCAATACAGAGAGATATTTTTGAGCGTGATAATCAAATGTACTTTCAAAGGCCAAATATTGAGACGATGCCACTTGAGAGCTCAAAATGAGAAGTCCAAACAACAATACTTTCATAATCCTTCCTTCATTTTTTTAAAGACTGGAGTACGAATCAAACGAAACTTTGTCTACTCGCAAACTCTGCCCACGCAAAACTTACAAATCCGAACGGCTTGAAACAGTTAAAGACAATAAGCCAGGCAATTAGACAGGCCGAACATATCAGGTTATTAGTGCGATTCCGATTTCAGAACAAAACGGAAACTTCGAATAAGCCAATGGTAGCAGGAGCTTCAAAAGCAGAGCCTGATTAACGGACCTCAAACAGCTACATTGACCGCAGGTCCCGACTGATCTACTACTAAACAACAAGGTCGGCATATAAAAACAAACTGCCCCTTGCCATTAGTCTCCAAGCTGAGAACCGCTCCACATTGAGGGCAATCATTAAGGCCTGGATTAATTTCGGTCAGCTTTGTAGAAGAAATAATTTCATGTGTGACAATAGTCGTGTGTTCGAATCCCTTAAGCACTTTTTTCCCGGCGTGCTTCGAATCAAAGTCGCCTTTGATTTCTTCATGGACATCAGCGTCTACTAAGATCTGATTGGTCTGTGCATTGGAACATAGACGCGAAGCTAGGTTCACGACAGGTCCAATTGCAGTATAACTACGGAAATATTTTTGGCTGCCATAAAAACCGACTGTTGCGACGCCCTTGGCAATTCCGACGCGAATTTCGAGAGGCCCCATCCAGTGTTGTTGATAAAACCCTCTTTCGGCTTGAATTTTACTTCTTACTTCGAGGGCGGCACTTACAACTCTTTGCACATAATCCGTTCGCTGAAGAGGCGCGTTGCAAAAACCTAAAATTCCATCTCCTAAAAACTTATCGATGGTGATGTCGTACTTAAGCAAAATTTTAACCGTGTCGTCTAAAAACTTAGAAAGAACGAGATTTACTTTATCTTTATCTAACTTAGTCACACGCTCAGTTGAACTGACGATGTCGATAAACACAGAGCAGATTTGTTTTTTTTCACTATTCCCCTCAATATTAATCTTACCCTTGCGAATTGATTCAACAACCTGAGGGGAAAATTGGGCCGACAAACTATTTAGGCGAACTGCCTCGTCGGTTTGAAGACGAATGATTTCATCACGATTGAGGATCTCATCTTGTAAGCGGTAGTTCGCAAAAACATTGTTCGCTCGATAGACTTCCTTAAAATGATTAACAACAGCACAAACAACAATAGTTCCACCCATAAAAAAAGAATTCAAAATCAAATTCGCGAAAATATCGGATATATTGGAACCACTTATCGTGAGCACATAATATGGCAGATAAATAAGGACTGTGGTCAGCCAAAAAAAACTTTTTGAAAAAGTAAAAAAACATAGAGCAATGATTCCGACAAGATTGAGACCTGCGTAGTAGGGAGAAGAAGGGCCCGTCGTTGAAAAAATCATATAGGTGATAAATCCCGCGGCAATTGATGCATGCAAAGTTGCAAAAATCTCCGTTTGACGA